>JAPHTO010000026.1 GCA_026196955.1 Colwellia sp.
AGCTCACCATGACGAAGCCTGTCGATTGGCGTCTAATTGGTTAAATAAATAATCGACTAAACATGTAGTACCGAGGATGTAGGTTTTTTGGACGGGGGTTCAACTCCCCCCCGCTCCACCACTCAATAGAATTAAGACTTCTCAGGAAGTCTTTTTTGTATCTAAAATTCAAAATAAAGCATTTTACAGGCAGTAAAATTGCTATTGAATTTAAGTATTAGCAAGTTATATACGTAATAAAGCTAGTGCTGATGATAATAAATTATGAATTAAAGCAAACAGATTTAAGAAAAATCAAATGTACCATCCAGTACACTAAAGAGATATTTTAAACCATGACAACGCCACAAGTCGCAGCAGTAAACAAAAGAAGAACCTTTGCTATCATCTCTCACCCAGATGCGGGTAAAACCACCATTACCGAAAAGGTACTTTTGTTCGGTCAAGCCTTACAAAAAGCAGGGACAGTAAAAGGCAAAAAATCAGGCCAGCATGCTAAATCAGACTGGATGGAAATGGAAAAAGATCGTGGTATTTCAATTACCACCTCTGTAATGCAGTTTCCTTACAACGACTGTTTAGTTAATTTACTCGATACCCCGGGTCATGAAGACTTCTCTGAAGATACTTATCGCACCTTAACCGCGGTAGATTCCTGCTTAATGGTGATAGATGTCGCTAAAGGTGTTGAAGCAAGAACAGTTAAATTAATGGAAGTCACCCGATTGCGTGATACTCCAATCATTACTTTTATGAATAAAATGGATCGTGATGTACGCGATCCCATGGAAGTCATGGATGAAGTTGAAGAAATATTAAAAATAAAATGCGCGCCTATCACATGGCCAATAGGCATGGGTAAAGAATTTAAAGGCATTTATAATATTCTCAATGATGAAACCGTTTTATATCAATCAGGCCAAGGGCACACTATTCAAGAAAAGCGTATTATTAAAGGCCTTGATAATCCTGAGCTTGATGCAGCTATAGGTAGTTATGCAGATGACCTACGTGAAGAGTTAGAGCTTGTCGTTGGCGCATCACACGAATTTGATTTAGATGAGTTTTTAACTGGCGAGCTGACCCCAGTATTTTTTGGTACTGCTTTGGGTAACTTTGGTGTTGATCATATGCTTGATGGTTTAACAAAGTGGGCACCTAAGCCTCTACCACGCTTAACAGATGCCCGTGAAGTGGTCGCTGAGGAGGAAAAATTCTCAGGTTTTGTTTTTAAAATTCAAGCCAATATGGATCCTAAGCACCGCGATAGAATTGCCTTTATGCGTATTTGCTCAGGAAAATATGAAAAAGGCATGAAAATGAAGCAAGTACGCCTTGGCAAAGATGTTAAAATTGCCGATGCTGTGACTTTTATGGCGGGTGATAGATCAAACGTTGAAGAAGCTTATGCAGGCGATATCATTGGTTTACACAATCACGGTAGTATCCAAATAGGCGATACCTTTACCAGTGGTGAAATGATGAAGTTTAGCGGTATTCCAAACTTTGCCCCTGAAATGTTCCGCCGCATTCGTTTACGTGATCCGCTAAAGGCGAAACAGTTACAAAAAGGTTTGATCCAATTGTCTGAAGAAGGTGCGGTGCAAGTATTTAGGCCCTTTATCAATAATGACATGATAGTTGGCGCCGTTGGTGTTCTACAGTTTGAAGTGGTAGTACAACGCTTAAAAACAGAATATAAAGTAGAGGCTATTTATGAGCCCATTAGCGTGGCAACCGCCCGCTGGTGTACTTGTGATGATGAGCGAACTTTAGAGCAATTTAGAAAGAAAGCAGGTGATAACTTAGCCTTAGATGGTGGAGATAATTTGACTTATATTGCGCCAACCATGGTGAATTTATCATTGGCACAAGAGCGTCATCCTGATATAGAGTTCCACTCGACCCGAGAACATTAATTTGGTGTCGTATATAGCTTTCTAGCAGCGTTGCTCATTCGATTTTTTTGAGTCATTTAGTGAACTAAACTCCCCGCTAAAATCGAACAAGCGCCTTGCTAAAAAACTATCTACTTAACCAAGTAATATTAAAAATTAATTTTTCTGATAAATTCAGAAATGAATAACACTAAAAGTACTAACTACGAGTTACTCTATTCTCGCAGTTAGTTGGTTCAATATTAAAGAAAACGCGCGGAGCTGACGGTAGTCAGTGAGCACAATTGATGAAAATATTGAGCCAAATAGCAAAGAGAATGAGATAACGAAATGAATATTAAACAAATACTTGCAGAAAAAGTCAGCGCAGCCATGGTTGCGGCAGGTTTACCTGAAGATACTAATCCAGCCGTTAGCTTATCTAATCGTCCTCAGTTTGGTGACTATCAAGCCAATGGCGTTATGGGTGCCGCTAAAAAGTTGAAAACTAACCCGCGAGAATTAGCCACTAAAGTAGTTAACTCATTAGACTTAGAGGGTATTGCTGATAAAGTTGAACTTGCAGGTCCAGGTTTTATCAATATTCATTTAAGCCAAACATGGCTTGCAGCACAGCTTAATACTGTTGCTGATGATAATCATATTGGTGTTGCTCAACGCGCAAAGCCAACAACAGTTGTCGTTGATTATAGCGCCCCTAACCTTGCCAAAGAAATGCATGTTGGTCATTTACGTTCAACCATTATTGGTGATGCTGTAGTACGTGCACTCGAATTTCGTGGTGATAAAGTTATTCGTCAAAACCACATGGGCGATTGGGGCACACAATTTGGCATGTTAATCGCCCACTTAAGCGATAAGCTTGCAGACAATGAAGTGGCAGAAACCGCGCTTGCTGATCTTGAAAACTTTTACCGTGAAGCTAAAATTCGCTTTGATGAAGAAGAAGGCTTTGCTGATCGCGCACGTGCTGACGTTGTTAAATTACAAAGTGGTGACGCACAATGCGCTAAGTTGTGGCAACAGTTCATTGATATCTCTATCACCCACAGCGAAGAAATTTATAACAAACTTAACGTATCACTTAAGCGCTCTGACATCATGGGTGAAAGTGCCTATAACGATGATTTATCAACGGTTATTGATGAGCTTATGGCAAGTGAAATTGCTGTCGAAGATCAAGGTGCAAAAGTCGTTTTTATTGACGAAATGGCCAATAAAGATGGCGAGCCTTCTGTCTTTATCGTACAAAAATCTGGTGGTGGTTTTCTATATGCCACGACCGATTTATCAGCGTGTCGTTACCGCAGCGGCAAGTTGAAAGCCGATCGCATTATTATATTCACTGATGCCCGCCAAGCACTTCACTTTAAGCAAGTTGAAATAGTTGCCCGCAAAGCAGGCTTTTTACCTGAGCACGTAGGTTACGATCATTGCCCATTTGGTATGATGATGGGGAATGATGGCAAACCTTTTAAAACGCGTACTGGCGGCACCATTAAACTTGCAGAGCTATTAGATGAAGCAGTCGTACGTGCTAGTGATTTAATCAAAGAGAAAAATCCAGAAATCAATACAGATGATTTAGCGGATATCGCGAAAAAAGTTGGTATTGGTGCTGTTAAATTTGCTGACTTATCAAAGAACCGAACCAGTGATTATATTTTTAACTGGAAAACAATGCTTAGCTTTGAAGGTGCCACAGCCCCCTATTTACAATACGCTTATTCTCGTATTCAAAGTATCTTTACTAAGGCTGGCACAACGCAATTTAGCGAAAACATTCAAGTTATTGAGCCACAAGAAAAAGCGTTAGCGCTGAAATTATTACAACTTGAAGATGTCATTGACGCCGTTATTAGCGAATGTACACCTAACTTACTCTGCAATTACTTATACGAGCTAGCCAGCCTTTACATGAGTTTTTACGAAGCTTGCCCTATTCTAAAAGAAGGTATTAGCGATGAAGTAAAAGCTTCGCGTTTAGCTTTGTGTCATTTAATTGCTAAAACATTAAAGCAAGGTTTAGATATTCTTGGCATTGAAGTCATGGATAGAATGTAGTCAAATGATAAAACATTAAAATCAGGAGGCAATGATGAAATTTACCGATAGCCATTGCCACCTTGATTTCACTGAGTTTAACAAGGCTCTGCCACAACTTCTTAACCAATGTATCAAGAACAATATTAATCGTATTATTGTACCAAGTGTTAACCCCGAGCACTGGCAACGCGTACTCACACTTTCAAAACAGCATAATACCAAAATAAAAGTAGCTAGCGCTTTAGGGATCCACCCATGGTTTCTTATTGTTCACGATAAGTTGAAGCCAAAAAACCTTGATCTTGACCTTCATCAACAACAGCTAGCTAGTATGGTTAGTCAATATAGAGAAAAAATTGTTGCCATAGGTGAGTGTGGTATCGATGTTTTTAAAGCAAAGAAAAATACCATAGATGACAACGAGTTAGCCAGCAACATAAGGCTGCAACAAGACTTCTTTGATATGCAGTTAGCACTAGCCAGTCAGCATAACTTGCCGATAATAGTGCACCACTGTCAATCTCATCACTATATTTTAGCGCAACTAAAACAGCATAAATTAGCAAAAGCAGGTGTGATCCATGCTTTCTCAGGCAGTTACCAACAAGCGAAAGACTATATAGATTTGGGCTTTAAACTGGGCGTTGGTGGTACTATTACTTACCCTAGAGCTAAAAAAACCATTAATGCCATAAAGCGCTTGCCGTTATCAAGCCTAGTTTTAGAAACTGATGCGCCAGCTATGCCACCCATTGATCAGCAAGGAATGGCCAATTCGCCCCTTAATTTACTGAAAGTATTTCAAGCATTAGTCGAGATCAGAGACGAATCAGCTGAGAAAATTGCCACACAAATTGAAGTTAATGTCGAACAATTATTTTTTAATCATCACTCATGAGTACTTACCGTAGGTACTCTAAAGCCTTGACGGCTAAATCGATTTAAACCTCTGGTTAACAAGAAGCCGATCAAGCCAGCAATAATCATTAATATTCTATATAGCGCCTGTCTATCATCATTTTCTTGTACTAAAGCTGAGGTAATTAATGATCTTTCAATCGTCACTCGCATATACCCTGTTAACTTCTCGTGACGAATTTCAGCAATAAAAGGAACATATTTTTCACTTTTATCTAAGGTTTTACGCGCTTGTGCGATACCAAAAAGGCTATTGATTGAAGAAGCTGAATAACTCTCATGCTCTGACGCTAATAACAACGAGCCCGTTTCATCATACAAATGAATATCTCTGACAAAATCAGCTTCTGCCATGTTATTCAGGTATTTTTGCAGTAAATCAAGTCGAGATTTTTTATTCGCTATAACAGCATTTTCTGTCAGCAGGGTTGAAGTACCTGCAATAGCTTGCTGTAAAAATTGCTTACCTGTTTGCTGAAAATGCTGACTAATGGTACGGTCAGTTTTTTCAACCGTCGATAACCAAATAGTCATTAAAATAATGATAAGCAAAATAGCACTAACTAATTGCAGAATTTTATTATAAATTGACGATAATTTAGGGTATAAAGGCTGCTCTACTGGTTTCATAATAAATTTGCCTAGAATATTTATATTTATAATAGAGAGTTAATGTGTCTTTTTCTACTACTGTTCCTTTTTCTACCCAAATATTGTCCTTATCGCTGGCAACTTTTTTCGATCAACACCCCATTAAGCAGGATTTGCCGATCTGTTGCTCATTGAGTGACGAAGCAATCAGCTTTTCAGGAGAGATGATTAACAAACTATCTCAACAAGAGTTAGTGGTTTTTGCCGATATCTCTATAGAAAACTTATTAGCCGTACAATCAGTGAGTAACATTAGCATTCACTCCTTAACCGCTATAAATACGCGTAATCAACAAACCAGTTATCGCTTTACTGTTAGCTGTGATGATTTTGTTTCTGCGCGTAAAGCTATTGCTGATTTTGCCTTAAGCAATGGGCTAGAAATAGCACTGATTGAAAATGCACCAAGGCTTAATGAGCCAGGATTATTGGTGATGGATATGGACTCAACCACCATTGAAATTGAGTGTATAGACGAAATTGCCAAATTAGCTGGCGTCGGTGAGCAAGTCGCCGCCGTTACAGAGTTAGCTATGCAAGGTGAATTAGATTTTGCTCAAAGCCTGCACCAACGCGTTGCCACACTTAATGAGGCACCTGAAACAATATTGGCAGAGGTCGCTAAAAATATTCCACTGATGGCTGGCTTAGAAACCTTAATTACCGAGCTTAAAAAATATAATTGGCGCATTGCCATAGCTTCAGGTGGGTTTACTTACTTTGCCGATCACCTTAAAAACTTATTGCAACTCGATGCCACTTTCGCCAATGAGTTAGAGATTATCGATGGCAAGCTAACAGGCAAGGTATTGGGCTCAGTCGTTGATGCACAAGTAAAGGCTGACTCATTAACCTTACTAGCAGAGCAATACCAAATTCCTAGCAAACAAACCGTTGCCATGGGTGATGGCGCTAATGACTTAGTTATGATGGCTGCTGCAGGGTTTGGGGTTGCTTTTCATGCAAAGCCTATCGTTTTGGCGCAAGCTGACAGCACAATTAATCAACAAGGCTTAGACTGCTTACTGCATTGGTTAGCATAAAATAGTAACAATAACGCCTGAAAAGTGTATTACTTTTTAGGCGCTAAACCATGAGTGAGCAAGATTTCTTTTGTCACATCAAAAACTTGAATAACGCCAACCACACTCCAAATATCTTGCTCTATCTGCTTACCTCTATGTATAGCATAACTGCTAACATAGCTAAGCTCGGCATTTAAATATTCCATATCGGGCTCGTTAGTGCGAGATAACTTTAACTGCAGACAATAAAATTGTCCGCGCTTTAACGCCTTTCTTATGAAGAATTGACGCATCTCTACCGAATCAAGCTCACTATCAAGCGCGACATTAACGGCTTTATTCACTTTATCCTGACTAGGATCTATCGCTATATAGGCTAATTGAGTAACGGGCTCTTCGTTCGTTAACAATTGCTTCAAGCTTTGTTCAAGCGCATTATTCGTTTGTAGTTTAGTGACCAAAGGATATAGATTATAAAAGCGTTGGCGATCGCTCAGCTGCTTCATATGCTGCAACAATTCATTATTAATATTATTACAAGCGAGCGCTTCAATTTTGTATCGACTACCACTGGTTTGCACCATTAACGCCGGTGTGCGCATACTTTTCGCGTAAAGAGTACGTAAGGCTCCCGCTAAGCCTGGTGTTAACATATTATATTCATCAGTTGTCAATTTATCGCGATTTTTATTTATCAATAACTTAAAAAACGCACGACCAATATGCTGATGCGCCTTAACGTGAACGCGCAAGTTAATAATGGTTTTCTTTTTATTTATACGCACAATTTCATAAGGCAATTGCCTAAGATCAAATGCCGAGGTGATTTTTTGCAGCTTAGGAAAGGTAAGAAAAACAATATCTCCCATCGACAACATAGCCGCTTTGTCTAGCTGAATTTTTAAACCCGACACGGAAAAATCTTCTGATTGGCCTTGCCATTTCACTTTTTCACATTCAACAACAACATCCGTTTTATACATAAAACGTAATTCCTGTCGCTGATTTTTATAGGTGATCCCTAGCTCATCAATGGGTAATGGGCTTTTCAGACGTTTATGACCAAAAAGTTTTAGCTTTTTGGTGTCAATTTTTGCCGAGGACAACTTTTGATATTGAGCAACTGTGCTAGGGTGGGCAATATCTTTAACTACAATAATATGTGCTAGCGGCGCTAAACAGGCTTTTACTTCTTCTGATGGCGGTAAATTGATATATTGTTTTTTAATTGAAAGCGTATTAGATAAAGAAAAAGGCGCATAAGCGTTGTTTTGATCTACATCTAGACAGGTTAACTTAGTGACAGTAAATGAACTTTTTTTAGCTGCAAAAGCCAAAAAGTCATTTAAAAAGGTATCCGTCTTAGGTAGCTGCTGATCATCAATGGTGTAAAAAAAGCTTTTTCCTTGGTGCTGATGAATAAAACTATAAACCAATAAAGGCTTCAACACTTTCTGCTGCTTTTGCAAACGCTTTATACGCTCTTCATTTAGCAAACTATGTAATGTTGAACGCCCTTGCTCATCTTGCCAATATTGAAAGATAGCCTGATTATTATTGGTTGTTAAGGCATAACGAGGGACAAATTTTGTTGACTCTTGTTGAATGAATATCGGCAGTTCATTAATCTTGGGTAAGATATATTGCTCAAAACTTCGTGATTGCAATGTCTTAATTGTATTACTAAGGTTAATTTTATAACGACGTTTATTGCCTTGAATATAAGCATGTAAAAAACGTTTAAAGGCATCTTTTTCTGGTGCTTCAACCCGCTGGCAGCCAAGCATTTGTATGTCACCATCTTGATAACAGTTCTTAACTTGAAAGGTAAGTATATCAGTACTACCAAACTGAAACTCTTGCTCCATGCCGGTGAACTTTATATTTATGATTTCACCCACCTCAAGCTGGAACTCTTGAGTTATACGAAACTTACAGCCATTCACACTAATATTGGAGCTCATTGCTGAAATTTGCTGCTTATTTTCACGCGTGATATCTAGACTAATAGCAAAATTCATTCGCTCTTCAATGCGATCATGATAGTGTGCGAATTGATATAGCTTGGCTGGATATTGTAATTTTTCTTGTACTTTAGCTACCTTTTCAGGTGAACTAGCTATTTTGCCCGCTTTTTCATTCTGATAAATAACCCGAAAATTATTTTCGGTATTCTTAGCGGCCTCGTACACACCAAACGTATATGCACCATACAGCTCAATGTTGTCTTCAAAGGTTTTAATCGCCACTTCATCAAGAAAATGACTCTGCCCCTGATACTCATATACTTTACAATTACCATCAACTAAACCACGTAAATCAATACTGCGAGTGCACGGACTCGCTAGTCGTTTTAATTCCATTTTCAGCAAAAATGATTCGGTTTTATTAAACTTTTTAGTGCTCGCGGCAAACTTTGCATCAAAGTTACTTTTGCCAACTTGTCCACGAAAACTATTGATCAAAGTTTGGTATTTTGAAAAGTCTATACTCATGAATTAATCGTTCTATTAGTTATTTAGCGCTTTATAATTAGATAATGTTTAGACAAAAAACAGAAAAACATTATAATTTACTCTTATAATACATAGCAATTATTATGCCTAGAACAAAGGCAATATCTTCCGCTAAAAAGGAAAAGTATGGCGAAAAATAAAACAGCTTACGTTTGTACAGACTGCGGCTCTGAATTTTCACGCTGGCTCGGTCAATGTACAGACTGTAAAGCGTGGAATACCATTTCAGAATTTAGACAAGCAAAACTGCCTGCCCGTGGCGGTAACTTTAGCGGTTTTGCTGGCTCTGCGCTTAATGAGGAAGCAAAAGTTCAAACGCTAGACACTATCGATTTAGCTGATTTACCTAGATTCTCTGCTGGTTTTGCTGAGTTTGATCGCGTATTAGGCGGCGGTATAGTGCCGGGCAGTGCCATTTTAATTGGTGGCGAACCCGGCGCAGGTAAAAGCACCTTATTACTGCAAACCATGTGTTCATTAGCCGTCAATATGCCAGCGTTATACATCACAGGGGAAGAATCACTGCAACAAGTTGCCATGCGTGCTAAGCGACTTGGCTTACCTACAGATCAGCTGAAGATGCTGTCAGAAACCAGCGTCGAAAATATTTGCCATATAGCGATTAAAGAACAGCCAAAAATTATAGTTATTGACTCGATTCAAGTCATGCATATGAGTGATATTCAATCGGCACCGGGTAGTGTTTCTCAAGTCAGAGAAAGTGCCGCTTATTTGACACGTTTTGCCAAACAGCATCATGTTGCCATTTTACTTGTGGGCCATGTAACAAAAGATGGCTCACTTGCAGGTCCAAAAGTATTGGAGCACTGTATTGATTGCTCTATCATGCTAGAAGGTAGTACCGACTCTCGTTATCGAACATTAAGAGGCAATAAGAATCGCTTTGGCGCAGTCAATGAGCTTGGTGTTTTTGCAATGACAGGTGCCGGTTTAAAGGAAGTTAAAAACCCTTCTGCTATTTTCCTAAGTCGCAGTGAAGAGCAAACGCCTGGCAGCGTTGTTATGGTGCTCTGGGAAGGCACTCGTCCCTTATTGGTAGAGATTCAGGCGTTGGTTGATCACTCCGCATTAGGTAATCCACGTCGTGTTGCTGTTGGTGCAGATCAGAACCGTTTATCCATGTTGTTAGCTATTTTACATCGTCATGGCGGTTTACAATTAAATGATCAAGACGTCTTTGTGAATGTTGTTGGCGGTGTCAAAGTCACTGAAACCAGTATTGATTTGGCTTTGATCCTTGCATTGGTTTCCAGCTTTAAAGATAATGCTTTACCACAAGATTTGGTTATTTTTGGTGAAGTTGGGTTATCAGGTGAAATTCGCCCTGTACCTAGTGGCCAAGAACGCATAAATGAAGCCGCGAAGCATGGTTTTAAACGCGCTATCGTACCATTTAATAATATGCCTAAACAAGCAATAGCTGGTATGGAAGTTATAGGCGTGAAAAAACTCAGTGATGCCCTAGAGGTAATTTAACACTGCATGTTTAAAGCGATAACTTCATATTTTTACACTAAAGAGAATTCTTAATTCCCCATGAAAAATACATTTAAAAAAGCACTTATCACGCTCAGTTGTTCTTTATTGATGCTAAGCAATGTGAACGCAGAGCAACTATCTATTGATCGGATTTATAGTTCCCCGTCCCTAAATGGACAAACACCAAAATCACTTAAAATATCGCCAGATGGCTCTCGAGTGACTTATTTGCAAGGCAAAGAAGACAATTTAAATACCTATGACTTATGGGAATATAATTTAGCAAGTAAAGAAAATAAGTTGCTTGTTGATTCTCAAGAGCTTTTTAGCGGTACCGAAGTGCTTTCTGATGAAGAAAAAGCGCGACGAGAGCGCCAACGAGTCTATGGCTTTGGCATTATGGAATACAAATTCTCTAGCGATGGCAGCGCATTATTATTTCCGCTTAACGGCGATATTTATTACTACAACTTAGCTGAAAAAAGCGCTAAACGATTAACACAGACAGATGCCTTTGAAACTGACGTGAAGTTTTCACCAAAAGGAAATTTTGTTTCTTTTATTCGTAATGAAAATATTTTTGTCCTTAATATCGCTAACGGTGAAGAAACACAGCTTACCAAAGACGGTGGCAGCAACAATATCAAAAATGGTATGAGTGAGTTTGTTGCCCAAGAAGAAATGGACAGAATGACGGGCTACTGGTGGTCACCCAATGAAAAGCATATTGCTTTTTTACGAGTGGATGAAACTCCAGTACAAACAGTTATTCGCAATGAGATCTACGCCGAAAAAATTAAATTAATTGAACAAAGGTACCCAGCAACAGGCACCAATAATGTCGATATTCAATTAGCAGTAACCGATATAAAGGGCAAAAAAACTCGCTTTGTTAAACTAGATAAGGCTCAAGGCGAAAATGAAAATGATTTTTATATTCCTCGCGTGCAGTGGTTGCCGGACAGCAAAAATTTATCCTACCAATGGCAAAGTCGTAACCAGAAAATCTTAAAGTTGAAAACCTATAACCTTAAGAAGCGTAAACAAAAAACCTTATTAACTGAACAATCAGATCATTGGATAAACTTACACCACGATCTGCATTTTTTACGTGACAATAAATCATTTATTTGGGCCTCTGAGCGTGATGGCTACAAGCATTTATACCACTTTACTAATAGCGGTAAGTTAATTAATCAACTCACCCAAGGTAACTGGGTTGTTGACGCCATTAAACATATTGATGAAGACAAAGGGTTAATTTATTTTACCGGTCGCGCTGACACACCACTTGAGCGCCATTTATATCGTGTACCTTTAAATGGTAAATCACCAGAGCATGTTGCGCGCATTAGTAAGCGCAATGGCTTTCATAGTATTAACTTCAGTCAAGACAGCAAAACCTATATAGATAGTTTTTCAAACATCAACACGCCTAAGCAGGTTAGCTTGCATAAAGTTAATGGTGAGCACCTAACTTGGTTAGCTGAAAATAAAGTTGACGAAACACACCCCATTGCTCCTTATTATAAGGATTTGATTCAACCTAAATTTGGCACACTCACCTCAAGTGATGGTGAGGCAACCCTTTATTACAAACTGTATAAACCTAAAAACATGGCACCAGGTAAAAAGTACCCTGTTATTGTGAATGTATACGGTGGTCCACATGCACAACGGGTGCGAAACATCTGGCAAGGGGCTGACTTTACACAATACATGTTGCAGCAAGGTTATATTGTTTTTCAATTAGATAATCGCGGCTCTAACTATCGTGGCACAGCATTTGAATTTCCAATATATGAAGAGCTTGGACAAGTGGAAGTAGACGATCAAATCACTGGCGTTAAACACCTTCACACACTGCCTTTTGTCGATAAAGAGCGCATTGGTATTTACGGCCATTCATACGGCGGTTATATGGCGCTAATGACAATGTTCAAGGCAGGTGATTACTTTAAAGCTGGCGTTAGTGGCGCGCCAGTAACCGATTGGTTGTTGTATGATACACATTACACCGAACGTTATTTAAATCACCCGAAGGCAAATGCTCAAGGTTATGAACAATCTAGTGTCTTTCCTTATATTGCAGGATTAAATGGTCCCTTAATGGTTTATCACGGTATGGCTGATGATAATGTGCTTTTCACCAACACCACAAAATTAATCAAAGCATTGCAAGATGAAAATAAGCAATTTGAATTAATGACTTACCCTGGCAGTAAACACAGCATGCGCGGTAAAAAAGTTAAAGTACATTTGAACAATACTATTATGAATTTCTTTAATAGACACTTTAAAAAGAAGTAATGACTCAAAAATAACATTAAAAAACGACAAGACTTAAAAGCTCTTGTCGTTTTTTTGTCGCAGAAAAACCTCTCCCTAATGAAATGGAAGTTTCTAGTTTACTCCGGCTCGTAATCTAAATTAGCAGATAACCAACGCTCTGCTTGCTCAATGGTCATGCCTTTACGAGCGGCATAATCAAGCACTTGATCTTTGGCAAGTTTGGCAACAGCAAAGTATTTTGAATCAGGATGAGCAAAATACCAACCACTAACGGCTGCACCTGGCCACATCGCATAACTTGAAGTTAGCTCCATGCCAATGTTTTCTTCAACATTAAGTAACTCCCACAACAACCCTTTTTCGGTATGTTCAGGACATGCTGGATAACCGGGGGCTGGACGAATGCCCTGATAACTTTCACGGATCAAGGCATCATTATCTAAGGATTCATCACTGGCATAGCCCCAGTATTCTTTTCTCACTCTTTCGTGTAAGTACTCTGCACTTGCTTCTGCTAGCCTATCTGCAACGGCTTTAAGTAAAATACTGTTGTAGGCATCATGGTCAGCATCGTAGACTTTTACCAGTTCATCAACGCCAAATCCTGCAGAAACAGCAAAGGCGCCCATGTAATCTTCAACGCTAGTGTTTTTATCAGCGATATAATCAGACAAGCAGCGATTAAACTGTCCCGCTGGCTTTTTACTTTGCTGGCGTAACTGGTGTAACTTCATTAATGTCTCGCTACGAGTTTCATCACGATAAATAATAAGATCATCAACATCGCTATTTGCAGGAAATAACCCAAATACAGCTTTTGCCGTCACTTTTTTATTATTGATTAGCTCATCAAGCATGGCATTGGCATCATTAAAAAGCTTAGTTGCCTCTTCACCTACAACTTCATGACGTAAAATCAAAGGGTACTTACCTGAAAGTTGCCATGTCATAAAAAACGGTGTCCAGTCAATATATTGGCGTACCTCATTAAGATCTAATTCATCCAGTACGGTAACACCCAATTTATTTGGTTTGGTTGGCGTATAAGTATCAAAACCTAGCGGCGTTCGATTATCTCGAGCATCTTCAAGACTGATTAAACTTGAACGCGGCCCCTTTTTATAATGACGAGCGCGAACACGTTCATACTCTTCTTTATGTTTAGCAATAAAATCAGCTCTTAATTCATTTGATAATAAAGTGCTCACCACAGATACCGAGCGTGAAGCATTAGAAACATACACTACAGGATGTTCATACTGCGGCTCAATTTTCACTGCAGTATGTGCTTTTGAGGTCGTTGCGCCACCAATGAGCAAAGGTAAATTAAAATTTTGTCGCTGCATTTCTTTGGCAACATGCACCATTTCATCAAGCGATGGGGTGATCAACCCTGATAAACCGATAATATCAACATTTTTTTCTTTTGCTACCCGTAAGATGTCTTCACATGAGACCATAACGCCTAAGTCGATAATTTCATAGTTGTTACACTGCAGCACAACGCCAACAATATTTTTGCCTATATCATGAACATCACCTTTGACGGTAGCCAGCAATATTTTTCCATTAGATTTTGCTTCTGTTTTTTCAGCTTCAATAAAAGGATTCAGATGAGCAACCGCTTGCTTCATTACCCGCGCTGATTTAACCACCTGAGGTAAAAACATCTCCCCCGCACCAAACAAATCACCAACCGTATTCATGCCATCCATTAACGGCCCTTCAATAACATCTAACGGCCTTACTGCTTGTAAACGTGCTTCTTCGGTATCTTCAACAATATATTCGTTAATACCTTTAACTAAAGAATGTGACAAACGTTCATTGATAGACAACTCACGCCAGGCTAGATCAACTTTAGATTGCTGACCACCCGCTTGACCATGATACTCTTGAGCGATATCAAGTAAGCGTTCAGTGGCTCCGTCATCACTATTTTGAATAACATCTTCAACAGCAATACGTAATTTTTCAGGAATATCAGAATAAATAGCAAGTTGCCCTGCGTTAACAATCCCCATATCCATACCGTTTTTTATTGCATGGTATAAAAACACCGCATGTATCGCTTCGCGAACAGGATTATTGCCTCGAAACGAGAAGGAAACGTTAGATACACCACCAGAGATCATCGCATAAGGTAGGTTTTGCTTAATATCAGCAACAGCTTCGATAAAATCAACGGCATAATTATTGTGCTCTTCAATGCCCGTTGCAACAGCAAAAATATTTGGGTCAAAGATAATATCTTCTGCTGGAAAGCCTATCTCATTGACTAAAATATCATAAGCTCTTTTACATATTTCATATTTACGACTGCGTGTGTCTGCTTGGCCTTCTTCATCAAATGCCATCACAATCACAGCAGCACCATAGCGTCTAAGTAACTCAGCTTGATTACGGAAGTTTTCCTCTCCTTCCTTTAAACTAATCGAGTTAACAACGCCTTTACCTTGAATACATTTAAGCCCTGCTTCTAAGATATCCCACTTAGAAGAGTCAATCATAATTGGTACTTTGGCAATATCTGGCTCGCCCGCAATTAAATTCAAAAATCGAACCATGGCAGCTTTTGAATCAAGCATGCCTTCATCCATGTTGATATCAATAATTTGCGCGCCATTTTCAACCTGCTGAAGTGCAACCGCTATCGCTTGATCATAATTTTCTTCTTTAATTAAACGCTTAAAAATTGCTGAGCCTGTAACATTCGTACGTTCTCCCACATTGACAAACAAAGTATCTGATTGAATAGTCAACGCTTCTAAACCTGATAAACGGCATGCTATTTTACGTGGTTCAATTTGACGAGGTTTAATATTTGCAACTGTATCTGCCATACCCTTAATATGAGCAGGCGTAGTTCCACAACAACCGCCGATAATGTTTAAAAAGCCTGAGTTTGCCCACTCTTGCACATGATCATTCATATCACTAACAGTGAAATCATACTCACCAAAAGCATTCGGCAAACCCGCATTAGGGTGAGCTGTTACCGCAACATCACTAATACGGCTTAATTCTTCGACGTATTGTCGTAATTCAACCGGACCTAACGCACAGTTTAAGCCAAAAGAAATTGGTTTAGCGTGACGTAACGAATTATAAAATGCTTCGGTAGTTTGTCCTGAAAGCGTGCGCCCTGAAGCATCCGTAATAGTGCCTGAAATCATCACAGGCAAACGAACTTGTAATTGCTCAAATACAGTTTCTACTGCAAATATCGCCGCTTTAGCATTTAAGGTATCGAAAATAGTTTCGATTAAAATGATATCACTACCACCTTGAATTAACGCGGTAGTTGACTCGATATAAGCATCTTTTAACTCATCAAAAGTAACATTGCGAAAGGCAGGATCGTTAACATCAGGAGATATAGAACAAGTCCGGTTAGTTGGACCTAAGACACCGGCAACAAAACGCGGTTTATTTGGCGTTTTCTTGTTATATTCATCAGCCGCTGAACGCGCTATTTGCGCCGCTTTTAAGTTAATCTCAGCACTGAGCCCTTCCATGTCATAATCGGCCATGGCAATAGTTGTGGCATTAAACGTATTGGTTTCTAATATATCTGCGCCAGCTTCAAGGTATTCAGTATGAATCGCTTTAATTACGTCAGCTTGAGTTAGCACCAGTAAATCATTATTACCCTTAACATCACAGTGCCAATCAGCAAAACGCTCACCACGAAAGTCTTGCTCCTCAAACTTATACGCTTGGATCATGGTGCCCATCGCACCATCTAAAATTAAAATATTATTGGCTAATTGCTGTTCTAATAAGGCAAATGATGAAGATTTTTTCATGGGATGTCCGACTTTCTAAAGTAAATATTTGAAACCTAAATTACGGTGTCTGGGTGGATCGCTTGAATATTTGAAGCATCCAATTTGTATGGTGTAATTTGATAAACGTAATAATTCAGCCAATTAGTAAATAATAGACTACCGTGGCTGCGCCATGAGCCAACGGGTGAACTATTTGCGTCATTATCTTTATAATAATTTTTTGGCAATGCTGTTGTAGCATCAACTTTGCTATCTCGAAGAAACTCTTCATGCAATGTAGTCGTATCATACTCTGGATGACCAGTTAAATAGACTTGCTGCTTATTTTTACTCGCAACCAAGTACACGCCTGCCTCATCAGATTCAGCTAATATTTGTAACTGCGCAACACTTTGGTAATCTGATTTATTAATATAACCATAGCGAGAGTGAGGTACATTAAAGTTTTCATCAAAACCGCGAGTAAGTTGTTCTTTGCTATTTAAAGGCTTGTGCTGAAAAACACCTGAAAGTTTCTGCTTTCTCAAGTGGCGATTGATGCCATAATGGTGATACAGTGCAGCATGCGCAGCCCAGCATGAAAACATTGTTGATGTGACATTTTTTTCTGCCCAATCAAACACTTCACATATTTTATCCCAAAAACTTACCTGTGAGTAATCCAGCAATGCTAGTGGTGCACCAGTAATAATCAAACCATCATATTGCTTGTGTTTAATATCATCAAAGAGACAATAAAAATTTTCCAAATGCTCTGTCGGTGTATTTTTAGATTCATTAGCATGGATACGGACAAACTCAACATTTATCTGTAATGGTGTATTTGAAAGCATGCGTAAAATTTGTACTTCTGTTTCTATTTTATTAGGCATTAAATTCAAAATAGCAACCTGCATAGGGCGTATTTCTTGGCTAACCGCACGTTGATCAGACATCACAAAGATATTTTCATTATCTAAAATAGATAAAGCAGGTAATTGATCGGGAATTTTTATGGGCATAACATAAAACCTAATTGAGAGATAAAAACAATTATTTCATAATTTATCATGTTACTTAGATTGCTAGATATGTCAACTTCTAAACGTATAGACGTCTATAATGTTTTTTAGCATTTTATATTTTAAGTTATAGTCATTAACTTAATCAGTGTATTAACAATAGTAGAAAGGTTTAAACCTTAAAAGTAAAAAACGATATCTTACGTCTAAGATATCGTTTTATAATTTGTGCTCCAGTCGTTACTGTTACACATACTTTAAGAATAATGTACTTAGTTCAGTCCACTAAACAACAATGAACATGGGTGTTTTTAGCTATTCTGTTACGGCTTCTTCCGTTTTAGTAGGCACTGCTTTAGCCAAAAACATTGCACGCAATTTGCCGTCAACATCTTGAGCCATTTCTGGATGCTCTTCTAAGTATTTCACCGCGTTGGCTTTACCTTGCCCTATACGTTCGCCATTACAGCTATACCAAGCACCAGCTTTTTCAACAAAGCCATTTTTAACACCTAAATCAATCAGCTCACCCAAATTATTAATACCAGTACCATAGAGAATTTGGAATTCAGTTTGCTTAAATGGAGGTGCTATTTTATTTTTAACTACTTTCACACGCGTTTCGTTACCGACAATTTCGTCGCCATTTTTCACTGCACCAATACGGCGAATATCTAAACGAACAGAAGCATAAAATTTAAGGGCGTTACCACCTGTAGTTGTTTCTGGGTTGCCAAACATAACACCAATCTTCATACGAATTTGGTTAATAAAGATCAGCATGGTATTGGATTTTTTCAAATTACTGGTTAGCTTACGCATAGCTTGCGATAACATACGCGCTTGGAGACCCATGTGTGAATCCCCCATATCCCCTTCTATTTCTGCTTTAGGGGTTAATGCTGCAACCGAGTCAACGACAATAACATCAATAGCACCTGAGCGTGTAAGCATGTCAACAATTTCTAATGCCTGCTCACCAGTATCAGGCTGTGATACTAATAACTCATTAATATCTACACCTAACTTTTCCGCATAAATGGGGTCAAGTGCATGTTCCGCATCGACAAAAGCACAAACTTTGCCTTCTCTTTGTGCTTGAGCAATTACTTCAAGGGTTAATGTTGTTTTACCGCTTGATTCTGGACCGTAAATTTCAACGACACGCCCTAACGGTAAACCACCAGCACCAAGTGCAATATCTAATCCTAATGAGCCCGTAGAAATAGTCTCTACGTCCATAGTATTATTATCGCCAAGCTTCATAATTGAACCTTTACCAAATTGGCGCTCTATTTGTCCTAATGCGGCTACTAATGCTTTTTCTTTATCGTCTTTCATTTATTGCTCCACGAAGTTCTGTCGCTACTTCTTGTTAAGAAATCTTATTGATGAAGCAAGTATACTGTATAGTCGTACAGTATCAAGTTTTTTTACAACTTTTTTTATTTTAAATTAAAATACTAACAACCGATACTTTTAAGCTTTTGATTTTAAATCAATAAAAGACGATTGATAACTTTTTAATTTTTCTGCTCAAAAAGTTATCAACACTAAATATTAACTTTATACAGTAGTTTTCTAACAACTAATAAAATAAAGTAAACAGGTTTACTCATTGAAAAGAAGAAAGGCATTTTTTCTTCCCCAGCAGCGATTTAAATAACGGTATAATCCTTATCCTTTACAGCATGTAATACGATGCTTTTTTGACGTTTCATTTTATCGCCTTTAAGTTTAATTACAGCTAACGTACCTAAAGTTAGGCCAATAGAAACCAGTAACAGGATAGGCATTAGTACAATAAAAAGTACTAAAGATAATATTGCAAATAAGCTGTTTTTAACTCTTTGCTTCGCAGGTGATATAGACGTTGCAAACATAGCGAACTCCTTAAGATGAAAAATAATGAAGCTATAGAAGAATTCTATTTATCATTACTGCTCTTTAATTAACATTTATTTTAAACGAAGTGAGTTGGTATATATGTAATGATTTGTCTTAAATTGTTTCATTCAGTCATTATTATTTTTCAACCATTTAGTGATAGCTATAGCACAAGTATTTCAATATAAGTATGATTGCTGTTATTCGTTATACGATAAGATTGACGTTTTATTTTCTCTTTGCAAAATATCACTCAAATCACCAAAAATTTGGCTAAAACTTCATCATAACCTTATGATGTATAACTTTTTTAACAAAATCATTAATAACTCGTAAATAGCACACTATATGATACAAAATAAAAATACGACTGATTTATCACACCACACTCCTATGATGCGCCAGTACCTGACAATCAAGGCTGAGTTCCCTAATATTTTGATCTTTTACCGTATGGGAGACTTTTACGAGCTATTTTTTGATGATGCCAAAAAAGCTTCAGATTTATTAGATATTTCGTTAACTGCACGAGGAAAAACTGGCGGTAATGCTATCCCAATGGCGGGTGTCCCATATCATGCTGTTGAAAATTACTTGGCAAAACTTGTGCAACTAGGGGAAAGTGTCGCTATTTGTGAGCAAATTGGTGATCCCGCCACCAGCAAAGGGCCTGTTGAACGTAAAGTTGTACGTGTCGTTACACCTGGCACTGTCAGTGATGAAGCATTGTTAACAGATAAACAAGATAATTTGATTGTCGCGTTAATAGAAGATCTGACTCCAAATAGAAAGTCTTCCAGCCCTGCATTCGGTTTAGCTTATTTAGATATGACCAGTGGCCGCTTTGTATTGACAGAGCCTAAAACTACCGAGCAATTGCAAGCTGAGCTGCAACGCCTTTCACCTGCAGAGTTGCTCTACTCTGAAACACTCAGTGATCTTAGCCTTATTGATAATTACAAAGGCTTACGCCGTCGCCCTGAATGGGAGTTTGATTTACAAACAGCTAAATCATTACTTAATCAGCAATTTGGTACTAAAGAGCTCACAGGTTTTGGTGTTGAAGACAAACCTTTAGGCTTAGCGGCAGCGGGCTGTTTATTTCAATATGTTAAAGATACACAACGCACAGCTTTACCCCATATCCGGGCTATAATCAGTGAATCAGCGAGCGCAGGCGTAGTGCTTGATGCAGCTACTCGACGTAATTTAGAGCTAACGCAGAATCTGCAAGGTGGTACAGATAACACCTTAGCCGCGATATTAGATAAGTCCGCAACCCCTATGGGCTCTCGTCTTTTAAAGCGTTGGTTACACTTCCCTTTGCGTGATATGGATATATTAACCAATAGGCAAAATACCATAGAGCAAATCATAACCAAAGAATTACACCTTGATATACAGCCTTTATTTAAGGGGTTAGGTGATATAGAGCGCATAATAGCTCGCGTTGCATTAGGCTCTGCTCGCCCTCGAGACTTTGCTCGATTACGTTTTGCTTTACAGCAGCTGCCACAATTACAAAGCTACTTGTCTGATAGTGATCAAGGCTATATCCATCAATTAGGACAGTCTTGCTTACCCATTCCAAAAATTCAAACTCTGCTTGAAAGTGCCATTGTTGATAATCCTCCTGTCTTGATTCGAGACGGCGGTGTCATTGCTCCAGGTTATGATGCAGAGCTAGATAGGCTGCGCGACTTAAGTCAAGGCGCAGAGAATTTCTTAGCTGAATTAGAGCAAAGAGAAAAAGATCGTACAGGTATTCACTCATTAAAAGTTGGCTACAACAAAGTGCATGGTTTTTTTATTGAAATTAGCAGAAGCGCTGCTAGCGAAGTGCCTGACAACTATATTCGTAGACAAACATTAAAGAACAATGAACGTTTCATCACTGAAGAGCTAAAAGCGCATGAGCATGAAGTACTGAGCGCACAAAGCCAGTTTTTAGCGTTAGAAAAACGCCTATATCAAGCATTATTTGAGCAGATTTTACCTGAGCTTCCTCAACTGCAAAGTTTGAGTCAAGCCATTGCTGAGCTTGATGTTTTAGCGACCTTTGCCGAGCGTGCTATCAGTTTACATTACGTAAAACCAACGTTAAGTCAACATGTCGGTATTCATATTGAAGCCGGAAGACATGCGGTTGTTGAGCAGATGACTGACGATGCTTTTATTGCCAACCCTGTGGTGTTAACTGAGCAAAGAAAAATGTTAATTATCACTGGCCCAAATATGGGGGGTAAATCAACTTACATGCGCCAAACCGCACTCATTGTTTTATTAGCTCATGTCGGCTGTTTTGTTCCTGCGCAAGGAGCAACAATAGGGCTAGTGGATCGAATATTTACCCGTATTGGAGCCTCTGATGATTTAGCAAGTGGGCGTTCAACCTTTATGGTAGAAATGACCGAAACCGCTAATATTCTACATAATGCGACAGATAGAAGCTTAGTATTACTCGATGAAATAGGTCGAGGGACAAGTACCTATGACGGCTTATCATTAGCGTGGGCTTGCGCTGAAATGCTTGCTTTAAATACGCAGGCCTTTACCTTATTTGCTACTCATTACTTTGAATTAACCTTACTGGCTGAACAAATAGAAACACTAGCCAATGTGCATTTAGATGCCATGGAGCATGACGACAGCATTATTTTTATGCATGCCGTACAAGAAGGAGCCGCAAGTAAAAGCTTTGGTTTGCAGGTTGCACAACTTGCAGGTGTGCCAAAAACGGTTATTAATCGCGCTAAACAAAGACTACAAGAGCTAGAAAACCAGCAAGCGCCTTCTGTTTTACCTGCACAAGCAGATAGCTTTCAACAATTATCATTAGTCGCTGATGATCACCCAGCATTAGATGCTTTACGTGCAACCGAGGTCAATGATCTCACCCCAAGGCAAGCATTAGATTTATTATATAAATTAAAAGAAACACTTTAAATAACAGGTAAACAAAAGGCTGTAAGATTACCCTACAGCCTTTTGGTTTTCATTAATCTAGCTAATAATCTGCGTTAGACTTCAAATATAGCTTCAATAGACAAGTTTTGTTGACTTAAAATATCGCGTAAACGTTTCAATGCTTCAACTTGAATTTGGCGAACACGCTCACGAGTTAAGCCTATTTCACAACCAACATCTTCTAAAGTCGCGGCTTCATAACCCATTAAGCCAAACCGTCTAGCAAGCACTTCTCGCTGTTTTGAGTTAAGCTCATTTAACCAGCTGATAATATTATTACTCATATCGTCTGATTGTAAATCGCCTTCAGGACCACAACTCTTTTCATCAGCAATAACGTCAAGCAAGACTTTATCTGAATCGCCAGCAAAAGGTGTATCAACAGAAGCAATGCGCTCATTTAAACGCAGCATTTTGTTAACATCAGCAACAGGTTTATCAAGTGAGTTGGCAATTTCTTCCGCACTGGGCTCGTGATCAAGCTTTTGGACGAGTTCGCGGGAAGCACGTAAATAAATATTTAATTCTTTAACCACATGAATAGGTAAGCGGATGGTGCGAGTTTGATTCATTATCGCTCGCTCAATGGTTTGTCGTATCCACCATGTCGCATAGGTTGAGAAGCGAAATCCACGCTCGGGATCAAATTTCTCTACCGCTCGAATTAATCCTAAATTTCCTTCTTCAATTAAGTCAAGCAAGGGTAAGCCGCGATTATTATAGCGTCTTGCAATTTTAACCACTAAACGTAAATTACTTTCAATCATACGTTTTCTGGCTGCCTCATCTCCTTTGAGGGCTAATCGTGAAAAATAAACTTCTTCTTCTGCACTCAATAAGGGCGAAAAACCAATTTCGCTCAAATAAATCTGAGTAGCATCTAAACTTGATGATACTTCTTCCTTATCTTTCAGTACTGCGGTTTGTTCTTTTTCTTTTACCATGCTGTTCTCCCGTTTATCACGTAGCAAAGTTGCACTAATTATTAAATATTCATTCTCTCCAGTTTTCTTGATGTTTTGAATTGGCATCCGCTATTGTTAACTATCATAGGAATACGTTTATTATTTTTTCGGTAAGTACTTCAACGGGTCAACTGATTTACCGCGAAAGCGAACTTCAAAATGAAGCATGACTCTTTGCGCGTCACTGTCACCCATTTTAGCGACTACATCACCTAATTTAACAAGCTGCTGTTCTTTTACTAAGATAGCGTCATTATGAGCATAAGCGCTAAGGTAATCATCATTATGCTTAATAATAACTAGCTTACCATATCCTCTTAGAGCACTACCTGCGTAAACCACTTTGCCACTTGCTGCGGCCCTTATTTTAGTGCCGCGCCGTCCGGTGATATCTAATCCTTTATTACCTTGTGTTTTAGAAGAAAACTTTGCAATTATTCGGCCTTTAACAGGCCATTGCCATCGGTCAATTTTTTGAGAAAAATTTGCCTTTGGTAAGTCACTTTGTAAGGTTTTCTTCTTGTTTACATTTTCACCATACGCCTGCTTTTTTGTAGATGCAAGTGTCTTTTTAACTGGTTTACCACTGGTCAGATTAGAGCTTTTAGTCTGCTTTTTACTAGATGGCTTGTTATTACTCGCTTTGGCTGTTTTTCCTTTATTTTTAGACACTAAAATTAATTTTTGATTTGGATAAATATTATAAGGAGGTGAAAGATTATTCAGTTTTGCTATTTGGCGCACATCTGAATTAGCTCGCCATGCAATTGAGTATAAGGTTTCCCCAGCTCTGACAGTATATTCACTACCGTTAATACTATTTTTAACGCGATCTTTTAAAGGCACACTGCCATAAACACTGACAACAGGCGCTGGTTTTTCTCTCGATGAACAAGAAAAAAGGACTAAAAATATGAATAAGTAACAACTTACTTTACCAATAAAGCAACGCGCATCGAGGAAAGTCCGCTGCTTATTGCTACTGTTAATTGTACTACCTTGTCCATATGCCATAAATACGTTAGAAACTCCGCATTAACGTAGAATAAAGTAAGCAATGACGATCAAAACAACCAGTCCCCAACCTAACACATCAACCCATTGGCGTAATTTTTTCTCCATTGCACTTCCGCCCCACTGAATAAGACCAGCAACCAGAAAAAACCGCATACCTCTACCCACTGCTGATGCCAATAAAAAGGGTAAGAAAGCCATTTGTAAGAAGCCAGCGCTGACAGTAAAGAGCTTATAAGGAATGGGAGAGAAACCAGCAATAAACACAACCCAAACACCCCATTGATTAAACCAATCCATGGCAGTATCAAAACGCCCTTGATAGCCAAACTCGGTGATAAGCGGCTGTATCCATGGTTCAAACATCATATAACCAAGCAAATAACCGACAACGCCACCCACAATTGAGGCAATGGTGGTTAAGCTGGCTAATTGCCATGCTTTATTTGGCTTTGCTAATACCATGGGGGCAAGTAAAACATCAGGAGGAATAGGAAAGAACACGGATTCAGCAAAACTTAACAAGGCTAACATTCTTGGCGCAAACTTATGCTCAGCCCACTTTAATGTCCACTCATACATAGCAGAAAACAACTTCATTACAACAGCTCTCCTGGGACTAAAGGAACAAACCGAACAGCTTCAACTTGCTCCTCATGATAGCTATCTCCTTGACGAGTAATAATTTTCAATATTTGTGTTTGCTCACCAACGGGGATAACCAATCGCCCTTGATCATTTAGTTGCTCTAAAAGCGCCTGCGGCACACTTGCCGCTCCTGCAGTAACAATGATGGCATCAAAAGGCGCTTTACTTGCCCAACCTTGCCAACCATCACCGTGTTTCATTGAGATATTATGTAAGTCCATAGCGCGTAAACAACGCTTTGCTTGAAACTGTAATGATTTAATGCGTTCAACTGAAAACACTTTATCCGTTAATTGCGCCAAAATAGAGGTTTGATAGCCAGATCCCGTGCCTATTTCTAAAATATTTGCCGGTCTGCCGCCAACTAAAAGCAGTTCTGACATTTTAGCCACTATATAAGGCTGAGAAATTGTTTGTCCCTGACCAATAGGTAAAGCAGTATTGTCGTACGCTTTATGCGCTAATATTTCAGGGATAAATATATGGCGAGGTGAATTGGCTATTGCCTGTAGTACTTGCGGATTCGTGATACCTTCTGCCTGCAACTTTTGCGCAAGCAGTTCACCGCTGCGTTTCGATTTACCACTTGTACGGCTGTTTTTTCTGTTAGTCATCATAACGTTACTTCGTTCATCCATTCTTTCATATTATCTATACTATTGTGCGCGGTCATATCAACGGTGAGTGGTGTTACTGACACATAGTTATGAGCAACTGCATGAAAATCGGTGCCCTCACCGCCATCAAGCTCTTGTCCTAATGTGCCATACCAATAAATATCTCTTTGCCAAGGATCTTGCATTTTTTTCATGACTTCAGCTTTGTGCCTATGTCCAAGTCGAGTGACCTTGATCCCTTTAATTTCATCAATAGGCACATCAGGTACATTAATATTCAGTATTTGATCAACAGCCAACGGGTGCTTTTGAATACGCTTAATTATATTGGCAGTGATTTTTGCTGCCGTTTGGTAATATTGCTCGTGTTTTCCTAGCAGTGATACCGCAATAGCGGGGATCCCCATATGCCGACCTTCTGTAGCCGCAGCAACAGTGCCAGAATATAAAGTATCATCTCCCAAGTTTGGCCCTTTATTAATACCCGCTACGACTAAGTCAGGTGTCGATGAGACAAGTTGACTAACCCCTAAATGTACAGAATCTGTCGGCGTACCATTTACTGAAATATAACCATTATCAAGCACTTGTGCTCTAAGCGGGTTAAGCAAGGTTAAAGAATTACTGGCACCACTACAATTCCTATCAGGTGCAACAACAGTTACCATACCAGACTCCATAGAAAAATTTTATATATTTGATTGTACATTAATTACTAATCCAACTAATCTTACTATTAAAACTGTATCAGGAACAGGATTTAGTCCTAACGATTCAAAAATATTTGCAGCTTATGCAGATGGAACTAATTTAA
>JAPHTO010000073.1 GCA_026196955.1 Colwellia sp.
CAGTCGTGTAGTTTCTGTTTGTTCGTTTTGTCATTTAACACCTCAATAATTGGATTATATTCCATTATTAAAGTGTCCTGTTTGATTATTGCAGATCATACTTACTTTAATGGTGAACAGCTTAGCCGTGTAGATATTGCTTGGTTGCCACTTTTATATCGTTCACACTTGATAGAAAAGCACAGTAAAATCGACTTTCTAGCTCAATACCCTAAAGTTAAAGCATGGCAAAAAGCGATATTATCTCTCGGTATTGCTGAAAAATCAGTTTCTTCTGACTTTGAACAAGTATTTACAGATTTTTACCTTTCCACTAGCTACTTAGCTAAGTGATAAAATTATAAATGGTGGTAGTTGATGAATATAGAGAAAATTTGGTTAGAGTATCAAGCAAAACTGAAAGCATTCTTAACAAAGAATGTCTCTAACCCTGCTGACGTAGATGATCTTCTTCAAGAGATTTTGATTAAAAGTTATCAAAATTTTAATTCAGTCAAAGACACAAAAAAGTTAAGTCTTGGTTATTCCAAATAGCCAATAATACTATTATTGATTTTTACCGAAAACGAGCTAGAACATCTGACGTAACATCAAGCGATCTTTGGTATGAGGATTCAGAGGACGAATTGCTCACGCAATTATCGCAATGCGTATTACCATTTATTAAAGGATTGCCTGATGAAGAGGCCAATTTACTTATTGCCATAGAAATAGAGGGTGAATCACAAAAGCAATTTTCTGAGAAAAATAACATCAAATATTCAACGCTAAAATCAAGAGTGCAAAAAAGTCGTCAAATGCTCTTTCAATTATTCAATAATTGTTGTGAATTAACTATCGACCAAAAAGGAAACTTGTCAGGGTTTCAGTCAAAGGGACAGAGTTGTTAATTTTTGCGTAGTCGGCTTATGGAAATCGTGTCAGTATCATTACATGAATGACCGTTGTGGTGGCTCAATTGCCAGTCAGGTTTAGGAAGATTAGAGCTGATGCGCCTAAGCTTCCTGAAAGCTCATCATAGTCTCTCACCAATAAAATCAATCGACTTTAATAATGAGTTATCAATTGATTCCGCCGCATTCAATTTAAGTAATTCAATGTATTCCAGAGAGTTTTCATTAATCGGTTCCATAGATGCAATTTGACTACTTAACAATTGTGGTGACATAAAATGCTCTCCCCTATCAGCCATTCGTTTGGCAATTAATGTCTGATCCGCTTCGAGTAAAACACCCACAGTATGACGATACGAGCCAAAAATTAATTGTCTGTGCTGCTGCTTTAATCCAGAGTATGCCAATACACAACTTTTTTTCTGCAATTCAAATCGATGTAGCTGTTTACAAATTCGCTCTATCCAAGGCGCTCTTTGTTCGTCCGTTAAAGGGATCCCTGCTGACATTTGTTTAATTGCATCCAGGTTATGAAATGAGTCTGCATCCAAAAAAGTTAGTTCAAGGTGATTGGCTATCGCTTGAGCTAGAGTCGATTTTCCGCATCCAGACACCCCCATCACTACCACTAACATAGGTAAATGTTCATTTTTATTCTCACTATTTGATAACAATACTAACACCCTCTTACATTTAAATGGTACCGCAACCATCACCATCATACCGAAAACAAAAACGCAATCATCACAGCAAAATAAAGACCAACACTATAGTTGCAACAAAACACATTGTCGCATAAAATGGTTGCGATAACAATTATGTTTACCAAAAATATCAGTGATAAAAAGAACCAATAATTAAGTCTTGCTTTATATGTAAATAGCAATCAAAACTTTATCCAGTAACTACAGGCAACTTATGCAAGATATTATATACACCGCAAGTCCATTTTTTTTACTCAGCGTCGCAGCAATGTCTATAGTTGCACTTCTATTATTGATAATAACATTGCGAGTTAATGCTTTTGTCTCGCTGATTTTGGTAAGTTTTTGCACTGCTATTATTGCCGGTATTCCAAGTGAAGACGTTGTACCAACATTAACCCGTGGCTTTGGCGGTACACTTGCCTCTGTAGCCCTATTGGTTGGGCTCGGCGCCATGATAGGGAAACTGTTAGAAGTTTCGGGCGGTGCTCAGGTTCTGGCAGATAAATTGATAGGTAAATTTGGGGCGAAAAAGGCGCCCTTGGCTCTCGGCGTAGCTTCATTAATATTTGGATTTCCTATATTTTTCGATGCCGGTTTAATTGTGATGATGCCTATAATTTTCAGTGTAGCTAAACGGTTCGGTGGCTCTTTACTCGTTTATGCACTGCCAGCTGCGGGCGCATTTGCAGTAATGCACGCGTTTGTACCGCCTCACCCTGGTCCAGTTGCCGCCGCAGGCTTTCTTAGCGCGGATATTGGTCTTTTGTTGTTGGTGGGATTACTGGTTGCGGCACCAACTTGGTATCTAGGCTCTTACTTATTTGGTGTATATTCCGGAAAAAAAATCAGCATTCCTCTGTCTAGTTTACTTTATATCACTGAGTTGAAGTCACAACCTGCCAAACTCCCTAAGTTTGCCACAGTAATGTCATTACTGTTGTTGCCTATGTTACTTATTTTTCTAGATACTAGCCTCAACACATTAACTGCCACTGGCACCATTGATGGTTCGAACCCACTTACGAGAGTTTTGAGAATGATTGGTAAAACCCCCATCGCATTGCTTATTACTCTACTGGTTAGTTTGGCTGTTTTTGCAAAAGATTATGGGATGAAAGAATTAGATAGACTATGTAGTGAATCGCTTGCACCGATATGTGGTGTAATTTTAATTACCGGTGCCGGAGGCATGTATGGCGGGGTATTACGCTCTAGTGGCATTGGCGATGCCCTTGCCGGCTTGCTAACGGACACCGGCATGCCTGTTATTGTGGCTGCATTTGTTATTGCTACTTGTCTTCGAGTTGCCCAAGGCTCAGCTACTGTAGCGCTTACCACCACTGCAGCACTCATATCTCCTTTGGTGGCCGCAACAGTTGGCCTATCAAAGCTTGACCTTTGCTTCATTGTTATTGCAATAGCAAGTGGTGCAACTGTGTTATCCCATTTTAATGACTCTGGATTTTGGCTAGTGAGTCGCTTACTTGGCATGGACGAAAAAACCACGTTAAGAACATGGACGGTTATGGAAACCCTATTGGGGACTATAGCCTTTATAATTGTGTTGGTGCTAAGTTGGGTATTTTAGCCATTGAGGCGTAAGTATTGTTAATACCGTTATAGCGTAAAACTGTGCTAACAACATTGATTTCATTAACGATATTAATGTGTTGTTTGATAAGATTGTATTTTTATAGTGATATGTTTTATAAACAGACTTTTATAACAAGTCGTAAAAATTAATAAAGCATAAATTTCAAAACTGAAGGTGTTGTATGCCTCGTACTCCAACGAAGACACAAAAAAAACAACGAGTAACATTAAAAGACGTTGCTAAAAAAGCTGGCGTAAGCGCCATTACCGTTTCTAGAGTAGTCAATGACTATGCTGGTGTTCGTGAAAATGTGCGTGCAAAAGTGGAGATTGCAATTAGTGAACTTGGCTACATTCCTAATCGCTCAGCCAGTGCTTTAGCCTCGTCACGTTCCAAATTAATTGGGGTTTTAATTCCTTCATTGTCTAATGTGGTATTTAACGACGTTTTACGTGGAGTTTACGATATTGCGGGGCCAGCCAATTATCAAGTGTTATTAGCCGACACCCATTATTCCCCGATAGAAGAAGAACGATCCATTCGCACTTTGCTCGGGCAGTCCCCAGCAGGTTTAATTCTGACTGGTGGCGAACAAACCGATGCAGCCAAAGCGATGTTAAAAGCGTCTGCTGTACCCGTTGTGCAAATAATGGATAAAGTTAAGTCTCCAATTGACATCAACGTAGGATTTTCTCACTTTGAAGCCGGTGCTGCTGTTGCTCAGTCATTGCTGAAAAAGTCATACCGAAAAATTGGTTTTATTGGCGCTAGAATGGATCCTAGAACGTGTGATCGTCTCGCAGGTTTC
>JAPHTO010000034.1 GCA_026196955.1 Colwellia sp.
TTCTATATTTTATTAATTTTGTGAAGTTATCAGCTTGCTACTGAGCTCCCGAAGGGCGAGTTTAAAAGGCTTATATGCGTCGTTATTGATTTTGACAAGAGAGTAACTATTCTCTGCAATCAATGCCTTGCCTTTAAGCCTTTTAATTCTCGCTAAGTGGGCAATAAATTAATGCACTTGGTATAAATAATTGACATAAAAAAACACCGCCCCTAAGGTTACGGTGTTTTTACTTATAAGGGTAAGCTAATAGCTTAACATTATAATTTACGCTTCAGCGATAACAATCACTTTGATGCTAGTATCAACATCATTGTGTAAGTGAAGAGCGATTTCAAATTCGCCAGTTTCACGGATTGCACCTAATGGTAAACGTACTTCAGCTTTAGTCACTTCAACGCCAGCTTCCGTAATTGCATCAGCAATATCACGCGTACCAATTGAACCAAATAACTTACCTTCTTCACCAGCTTTTGATGCGATAGTAACTTCGGCCAATTCAACAACTTTAGCAGCACGAGCTTCTGCAGTGGCTAAAACTTCAGCTAAACTAGCTTCTAATTCAGCACGACGTGCTTCAAAGTGCTCAACGTTAGCTGCTGATGCAAAAACTGCTTTACCTTGTGGTAATAAGTAGTTGCGAGCATAACCTGATTTAACAGATACCTTGTCACCAAGGCCGCCTAATTTGGCGATTTTGTCTAGAAGAATTACTTCCATAATAAACCCCTTATTAGCTTACTTGTGTAAGTCGGTGTATGGTAACAATGACAAGTAACGAGCGCGTTTGATCGCACGAGTTAATTGACGTTGATATTTAGCAGCAGTACCAGTGATACGGCTAGGAACAATTTTACCACTTTCAGTGATATAGTTTTTTAAAGTTGCAATATCTTTATAATCGATAGATGTTGCGCCTTCCGCTGTGAAGCGACAAAACTTACGACGTCTAAAAAAACGAGACATAATATTCTCCGAATTCGGTTTTATTTATTACGCAATGTAAAAATAAAACACTAATTAATCATTTCAATTTGTTGGGCATGTAAAACAAGCAATGGATTACCATTTCTTGATTCGTGACGGTTAATAAAACCAGACACTTTTACCACGCTACCAACAACTAATTCACGAGTTAAGTGTGATAATTCACCTGTGGCCACAACTTGTATTCTGACAAATGCTTGTCGGTTCAAACCAGCTTCATTTTGAATAGACTTATGATCTATTGAAAACTGACTATGAACAATACCTGCTGGACTGGTTGACTGTTTTGGGGTTTTCACCACAGAACCCGTCAACACGAGGCAATTCTCTTTCGAGAGCATCACAGATGACTATTCTTCGCTAGCAGCTTCTTCTGATTGCTCTTCAGTAGCTTCAACTGGCGTAGCAGCAACATCTTTCTTAACTTCGCGACGATCGTCACGACGGTCATCTTTAGCAGCAGCCATTGGCGATGCTTCAGTTACCGCGTCTTTAGTGCGCATGATCATGTTACGAATAACAACATCGTTATAACGGAAAGAAGTTTCAAGTTCATCAATAACTGACTGTGGCGCTTCAATGTTCATAAGAACATAGTGTGCTTTGTGTAATTTATTGATTGGGTATGCTAATTGACGACGGCCCCAGTCTTCTAGACGGTGGATTTTGCCTTCAGCAGCATTGATCAAGTCTGTGTAGCGCTGGATCATACCAGACACTTGTTCACTCTGATCAGGGTGAACCATAAATACGATTTCGTAATGACGCATTACGAGCTCCTTATGGGTTGTAGCCTCATTATCTGGCTCAGCCAACACCAGTTGAAGCAAGGAACAAAAAAGTTCAGGCTGAATTAAGGACGCGTATTGTAGGGAAATTAATCAGAGAAAGCAAGTAATCAAAAGCATTGGTTTTTAATTACTTGCAAAGGGATTAAGAAGGAGCTCGTTATAGTGGTATCACATTGCCGTTTATTTGTAATTGTCCTTGGGCAAAGCTGGCTTTAAAACTCAACTCTTGCTCTTTTTTAAGCAACAAGCCTTGCTCAACATACATATCAATCATAGGTGCTAAACCAAGTTTAGTGAAAAATGGCAAAGGCGCTTCACCCTTTGCATTGGCTTTTACTGCCGCCATGATTGACATAACATTATTTACATCGAATGCATCCTTGTCGATAGTCATTTGCATGGCTGATTGAATTTTTCCCTCAGGTGTATCCACACTTAAATCTTTTATCTTTAAAATAGGATCTCGCGCCAAAAGTTTAGTCACTAATGGTGAAATCTTTTCCATGTTTTGCTCATTGAACATCTCTGCTTCATTGGTAGAAATACTAGCAAATAAGGTATTAATTTCTTGCATCACGTTAATATCGATACTGCCCAACACGACATCAATATTAGCATTTTTCAAATGTTGACCGGCTGACTTAACTTCTTCAGCTCCATAATTAATACTCATTTTCATCAGTTCATTATCAACGGATGCTATCGCACCAATGGCTAATTGTTTAAGAAGTAAAACTTCATTGCCCATGGCATCGTTGATATTTATTGATGAGATAGCAAGGTTAAAATCTCCTGTAGAAATAGCAGTACCTTGATAGTAATCACCTAAAACCAGTGTTTGATCTAAAGAAAAGCTTGTTTTACCCACACTAAAACTGTCTTCACTGGTGATTGCTGTTAAACCATCCCAGTTAAATTCACCGTATATCCTATTGTTATTTTCTAAGACAAATTCACCTACAGCCTTGGCTGACGTCACTTTATTACCATCAACCTCTTCCGATATCTCATCGATAACAATAGTGGTGACAACATCTTTAGAAAAGGTAAGCAAACCGGTAAAGTGAACCTTATCTTTAACAAAATCTGCGATTTCTTCATCAAGTAATAGCTCTTTAAAATTAATCTCAGCTTGCGAATAACTCAACGCGAATTTAATGCCACTGTCAGTAAAAATAACAGGGCCAAAAGATAAATGATCTTCAACAATCAGCTTAATATCATCAACCTCATCATCATGAAGCAATATGGTCATATCTGTGGTGACTTTGCCGTTAAACCAACCTTGCGTATAGGTTGATGAGTTGATAGTTATCGATGGATTTTCTGCTATTTTTTCTAAAACTGATTGATACTCAGTTTCAACAAGGTTACCAATAAATTTTGGTGCTATTAAACTAGCAACAACAAGTACAACAATAGTAATTAAAAGTTTTTTCATCGAGTTCTTTCCTTGTAAGGGATCCATATTGTAAAGGCGTAATTAAATTAACCAGTGGGAATATAGCCTGATTTATCAGCATTGTCTAAATGAAGTTATCCTATCTATTGATATCTCTACGCTGCCTAACTATTTCGAATAAACAGATACCCGTAGCTACCGAAACATTCAAGCTTGAGACGCTACCTGCCATGGGGAGTTTCACCAGTTGATCGCAATTTTCACGGGTTAATCGGCGCATACCTTTACCTTCTGCGCCCATTACCAATGCCATTGGGCCAGATAATTTAACATCATAGAGACAAGTATCCGTTTCCCCTGCCGTACCAATGATCCATACCCCCATTTGCTGTAAATGTTTCATGGTTCGAGCAAGATTAGTCACTTGTACTAAAGGCACAGATTCTGCTGCCCCAACTGCGACTTTACGTACCGTTGCGGTTAATTTAGCAGCATTATCTTTAGGCACAATAATAGCTTGCACTCCTGCAGCATCAGCATTTCGTAAACAAGCGCCTAAATTATGTGGGTCAGTTACGCCATCTAAAATCAATAAAAAAGGGGCTTTTTGGCTTTTTTCTGCAGCAATGATGATGTCATCTAAATCGTTTTCTGTGTACATTTTACCCGGCTTGACGCGGGCAATAACACCTTGGTGTTGTTCGCCATGACTTTTATCATCAAGTACTCGGCGCTGAACCATTTGGGTCGCAAGGCCATACTTACGCGCTAAATTAATAATGGGTAATAGACGTTCATCGTCACGGCCTTTTAATAGCCACATTTCAATAAAACGCTCTGGGGCACTTTCTAATAAGGCATTGACTGCGTGAATACCAAACACTAACTCTTCATTTTTTGCCATTTTCTTTCTCTATTAACTACTTAGTTTTGCGCGTAACTTATCCCAACACGGTTAAAGTCACTTTTTCGCTTTTTTTCGCGCATTTTTACCTGGACGCTTTTTACGTTCACTGCGTTTTTTCGCTTTGCTTTTTTCTTTTTTTGGCTGTTCAGCCCTGCTGTTCGTTTTTTGTTTAGGTTTAGATTTAGGTTTTTGCTTTTTACTGGTAACAGCTCGTTTACTGCTGTCTATATTTTGAATAGACAGATCTATTTTTTTCTCATCCAAATTTACAGCCGCCACTTGCACACTAACGATATCACCAACACGATATTTTATGCCTGAGTTTTCACCTGTTAAACACATGCGAACATCATCATAATGATAATAATCTCGCCCTAAAGCGGTAATATGCACTAAGCCTTCGATGTGCAAATCTTGCAGACGAACAAACAAGCCAAAGTTAGTCACCGTGCTAATCACGCCAGTAAAACTATCACCAACATGATCCTGCATAAATTCACATTTTAGCCAGTCACTCACATCGCGCGTCGCTTCGTCGGCGCGGCGTTCAGTCATAGAGCAGTGCTCACCCAATTCAATAACTTCTTCAAGTTTATAGTCGTAATGGCCAACATTCGCGCTTTCAATTTGATTAGCAGCCTCTTGCTCTTTAGCTTGTTCAACCAAAATGCTTTTTATGACTCTGTGCACAACTAAATCTGGGTAGCGCCTAATAGGCGAGGTAAAATGACTATACGATTGCAGCGCTAATCCAAAGTGCCCTAAATTATCACTTTGATAAACGGCTTGACGCATTGAGCGTAGCAACATTGTTTGGATCAATTCTTGATCTGGTCGGTTGGCCACTTTGGCTAAAATATCACAGTAATCTCTCGGCTCGGGCTCTTCCTTATTCGGCAATGTGATGCCCAGCTCAGCTAGATAGCTAACAAAATTATTATATTTGTCTTCACTAGGTTTATCGTGCACTCGAAATAAGCCAGGTTTACTATTTTTTTCAATAAATTTTGCCGTGGCAACATTAGCCAAAATCATACACTCTTCGATGATTTTATGGGCATCATTTCGAATCAATGGCACAACACTTTCAATCTTTTTATCGTCATTAAAAAGAAACAAGGATTCTTCCGTTTCAAACGCAATTGCACCACGTTTATTGCGGGCATCACTTAATGCCAAATACATGTCTTTTAGATTTTCTAAATCGGGAACCAGTGCCGAATATTCATCCCTTAGTGGTTGCCCAGCAGCATCTTCATTATCAAGAATAGCGGCAACCTTAGTGTAGGTAAAACGTGCATGAGAGCGCATAACCGCTGGATAGAATTTACTACCCGATAATTTACCTGAAGCGCTCACCGTCATTTCACACACCATGCAAAGTCTGTCTACATCCGGGTTTAATGAGCATAAGCCGTTTGATAGCTTTTCTGGCAACATGGGAATAACTTGGCTAGGAAAGTAGACTGAGTTTCCACGAGCAATAGCTTCTTCATCGAGTGCACTGCCATGGCGCACATAATAACTCACATCAGCAATCGCCACCCATAAACGCCAGCCGCCTGATTTCTTTGGTTGACAATAAACAGCATCATCAAAATCACGGGCATCTTCACCATCAATAGTCACTAGCGGTAAATCTCGTAAATCTTGTCGAGGTAGTTTTGCCGACTCTTCAACCTCATTAGCGATCTCAGCAACTTCTGCTTGCAGCTGTGACGAAAATTGGTGTGGTAAATCATGAGCGCGAAGCGCAATTTCAATTTCCATTCCTGGCGCCATATGATCGCCTAAAACTTCAATCACTTTACCAATAGCATGAGAGCGCTTCGTTGGTCTTTGCACCAACTCAAGCACAACCATTTGTCCGTGTCGTGCACCGAGTTTTTCATTAGGATCGATCAAGATTTCTTGTTTAATTTTAGTATCTTCTGGCACGACAGAGCAAACATGGTGATCAACATAGAATCGGCCAACAATCGGCGCTTTCCTCGGCTCGATAACGTCTAAAATCTTAACTTCTTTGCGCCCTTTTCTATCGGTTCTATCCACTAAAACGGCTTGAACAATGTCACCATGAAAGACCCGCTGCATTTCATGAGAAGAAATATAAAAATCTTTACCGCGCTTGTCCTTAACATTGGCATCATCAGGGGTAAAAAAGCCAAAACCATCTCTATGACCAATCACTTTACCTGTTAACAAGCTACTTTTTGCTGGAATGGCATATTGCTTAAATTTGTTGAATACCAACTGACCACTATTTTCCATGGCACGTAAGCGACGCTTCAAACCAATAAGTAAATGTTCTTCTTGATATTTTAAGGTTTTAACTAGGGTGTTGAACGTCGGTGGAGGTGAACATTTTTCAATGATAGAGAGTATTAACTCACGGGAGGCGACAGGTTTTTCGTACTTTTTAGCTTCACGCTTAGCATGCGGATCGTTTAAGGTCACAATAATGGATTACTTTTAATGAATAAATTTAAGGTAGTAGTGTTGGCAAGTATATCACAAAGTTAGCGGATCGTTTCCTTCCTTCAACAACGCGCTATTAATAGTCAATAAGTATACTCAGCAACTTTGTTTATCCAAAATAGAATAATCAGAAGACATTAAGGTTAACCCGAGCTGAGATTAATTTGTATAGTCGGCTTTTTTAGCCGCCTTAACAACATGAGCAGGCATTTTTGCTGCGAGTTGCTTTTTTAACTGGCTTATTTTTTTATGGGTGGCTTTATCATCAGTCAGGGCGTGATGAAGTTGAGAATAGAGTGCAGGATAATCGAGTGGGCTACCATATCCCTGCTGATAAATATTGGCGAGGCGCATTTGAGCGGCAAGATTATTCATAGCAGCGGCAGCTTTGAGAAACACTATTGCCTGCTCAATATCAACCTGCATAAATTTTCCCACATGATAATAACGCCCCATTTGTTCAAGACCTTCTGATAATCCTTGATCCGCTGCTAGCTGCATATAGTGTAAACCAAGCGCTATATCTTTTTTTACACAGACACCATAGGCTAACATATCACCCCACAAAAATTGATATGAAGGCATCTTGGCCTTAACAGCTCGCGCTTCAATATCCTCAACCAGCTGACATTCATCTAGCACAACTTGGCTCAAGTGCTTATTTTCTTTAATTAAATTAAGTAGCTGATCATCTGTGTAAATTTGAACAGCTTGCAAGCTTTGCCCTTGAGCAGGCGTTAAAATCAACAAAAAAAAGAGAACAATAAAAATACGCATAATTACCTTAAGTATTACCTTTAAATGCAGCGCCAAATGGGTCATTCAAAATCAATTTTAGCGAAACGAAAAGCGGTCATCAAAACAAAAGTGATATTCCTTTATCGGCACTTGATAAATTTAGTTAAATAGAAAACATCACCTTTTCTAGTTGCTATTATTCAAGCAAAAAAAGCGCCAGTTATTTGAAATTGAATATTTGTCTAAAAACTATTGTGTAAAAACGAAATATCGCTACACTGAAATTAGCTAGCGTATAAGTAATGAAAATAAGAATTTACATGGACAATGATTTGATAGTAGAAGTTAATATCACCGAGCTAAAAGTCGGTCATTATGTTGAAAAAATTGGTAAGCAACGAGGTAGCTTCAATTTAACCGCGTCAGGTCACATCAAAAGCAATAATGTTATTAATAACCTTAAAAGCAAAAATATTTTTACTGTCTTCATAGATAAAAGCAAAAGTATTGAAATTCCCGATAGCAACAATCCAAGAGCCAAAATTATCGCAGAGATAAAGCAGGCTAAAGCTATTTTCAATGAATCAAAAAACATTCAACAATCGCTATTTTCACAAGCACTTAGCGGCGCAAACATAGAACTATCGCCTGTTATTGAAGTATGTAACAAAAGCATAGATGCTATTTTTAATAATCCTGACTCCTTAGCCTGCATTGTTAATATTCGCGAAAAAGACCAGTACTTGTTAGAGCATTCTGTAGCCGTTTCGGTTTACATTACACTTTTTGCTCGCTACCTTAACCTCGATCGGGATATTATTGAAAAGTTATCCGTTGGTGCTTTTTTACATGATATCGGTAAAACCATGATCCCCGATGAAATATTAAACAAGCCGGGTAAACTCACTGATGAAGAGTTTACTGTCATGAAAACTCATGCAAACCACTCTATAGATATCATTAAAAAAACCCCTGAGATCAGCGAACTAAGCTTGGAAATTGCCGCATTACACCATGAAAAGCTTGATGGCACAGGTTACCCTTTTCAAGTGAAAGAGGAAAATATTAATCAATATGGACGCATGATTGCCATTTGCGATATTTTTGATGCCTTAACGGCGACAAGGGTGTATAAAAAAGGCTTTCCACATCCCAAAGCCTTCGCTATTTTACGTGAGCTAGCACAAAATAATCATTTGGACGCAACGTTAGTCGATCATTTTATCAAGTGCATTGGCGTATTTCCTATAGGCTCATTAGTACAACTTAATTCCAATCAACTGGCGATCATAGAAGAGCGCAACGATGACAACCCAATCAAACCTAAAGTACGCAGTTTTTATAATGTCGCGATTAAAGATTTTGTTGAAGCGCAAGATATTGATTTAGAAAAGTCTGATGACTTTATCGAAAAAGGAGTTTGCGCTGATGAATTTGATTTAAATATGAATCAAATTATTGAAATGCTAATGATGGATGGTTAATTTTCCACTTAATTTCAAAAACATTATTTTTCCACTTGCCAATATAGCAAGCAAGGATTATGGTGTTTATCATAAGTAAATAAATGCCCCCTAATTCAGACCTTTGTCTTAGTTTGTGTAAATGCACAAAGAGGTTGATATTGTCATGTCTAACACTGTTGCCGAATTAGAGCAGAAGCTATCCAATGTCCTCGCGATTTCACGCGCTAATGAAGTTATTGCTCAAAAACTGTTTGAAATTGAAACGCAAATTTTAAGCTGTAAATCTAGCCAAGAATTATTACAGCAATTGCTAATGACCATTAAAGAAAAGTTTGATTTAACGGGCATTTGTTTGTTACTCGTCGACCCCACGCCAATAAAATATTTACTGAGTGGCAATATGCAAACCAGCTGGCATCGTGCCAATTGCCGCACTATTGCCATCGAACAGTTGCAAATTTATCACGCCGAACGAAAACCATTTCTAACCAATAACATAAATGAAGTAGCCTCAGTACTACCACAAAACCTTATTAAAAAAACACAGTCAGCCGCCCTCACACCATTAACCTTAGAAGGTGAATTATTTGGTAGTTTGCTTTTTACTGATGACAATAAAAACCGCTTTCACCCCGAGCTAGGTACGCTTCATCTTGAGCAACTCGCGGTAAAAATTAGTTTATGTTTATCCAATGCCATGATCCGAGAACAATTAGAATACATGGCTCACTATGATAGGCTAACAGGCGTCGCAAATAGACGCCTTATGGAAGTTTCGATAAACGAAGAATTAATCCGTCAAAAACGCTACAAAGTGCCTTTTTCTGTACTCTTTATTGATTGTAATAAATTCAAACAAATTAATGATACCTATGGGCATGACTGTGGCGACAAAGTATTAACTTATGTGGCAACACAACTTCAGGAGTTAATCCGCGAAAATGATAAGTGTTTTCGTTATGCTGGCGATGAATTTGTCATCACTTTAGCAAGTCAAACCTATCAAGAAGCTGAACGAGCCTGTCAGCGTCTTACCAAATTTTTTCAGCATAATCCTATGCCCTATGAAGGATCCTATTTGCCCGTCACCATAAGTTGTGGAGCCGCTGCAAGTGATGGCAAGAAAACAATGGATGAATTACTTAAAGAAGCTGATGAGCAATTGTATGAGCGCAAGAAATTAGCAACGCCTTAAAATAGGCACAAAAAAACCTGCTCGCAGCAGGTTTTAAATATTAATGCATTGTCTAGTGTTAGATAGAAAATGATGAACCGCAACCACAGGTTGTGGTGGCATTAGGGTTATTCACAACAAAACGACTGCCTTCAAGGCTTTCAAGATAGTCCACTTCACCGTCAACTAAATATTGTAAGCTCATTGGATCGATGACCATAACAACCCCCTGCTTCTCAATCGTCATATCACCATCATTAACTTTCTCATCAAAAGTAAAACCATACTGAAAACCTGAGCAACCACCACCTGTAACATAAACTCTCAGCTTTAATTCAGGATTCTCTTCTTCAGTGATTAAAGACAGTACTTTATTCGCCGCTGCGTCAGTAAATTTTATCGGTAATTCTGGGTTTGAAATAGGATCAGACATGGGCTCAACTTTTACTAAAAGGGGGATAAACGATTAAATCGCGCTAATTATCTTAAACCTGACTAATTTAATCAAGTATTATTCAGCAATTACTCTAAAATCCACGGTAAGCTTCTATTAAGCTTTTGGTATTTCTGCCATTTATTTTTGGTTAAAATTGCCGAAATTTGTATTTTCTCAGCTACAAAATCATCAGGTAAGGTAAAAGTGCCTTCAATGACCTGAAAATATTTAAAACTAAAACTAAGATCTTTACTTTCCATAGCCGACATATCTTTTAGCTTAATTCGGCTAGGCTTATTAGCTAAGCTGCCAATAACCTCTAATTCAATATAACCTTTGGCATAGCGTTTTTTTAATAGCTGTTGTACTAAAATCACTTGGAACTCAAAATGATTAGGGCTTTGTGTTGCATTGACTTTTACATTATCAATGACTAAGCCATCAGCTTCTTTTTCGGGTGCCATCACTTTTTCATAAAAAGCTAACTCAGTTTTAACTTGATAGTGCTCATCCGCCATTTGCTTTAGAGTTGCTTGGGCATTTTGGTTTGCCAGTTGCTCAACAGCCAACTCCACCTCTAAAGTATGAATGCGTTCAACCTGCTTAGCTTGTTGATGATACAAATCATCTAAACGCTGTTTTTGCTGTGCTAATGTAGAGACCTGAAAGTTATGATAGTAATTACCAAGTCTATAGCCGATAAATAAACAGAGCATAATCAAAACGGCTAAAAAGGTTGCTGACTTGAATGGTCCAAGGCGCTCGGTAACAACTCGAAGATTTATTTTTGCTAACCAATTCATTTGTAACGTACAATAACCTTATAAATAATAAAAATATTAACTTACTTTATCACTAATAATGACTTCCATTGCTGCAATAAGAAAGCACTTAGCTTTACCTAAAACCTCATGGCAGATTTGTTTTCTTGCCATATTGGGAGGGGTTGCGTCAGCCTTATTAGTCATATTATTCACACTCACTATTGAAGAAATTCAACAGCTGTACTTAATAAAACGCGACAACTATAACACCTTAGATGATGTAAGTCGTTTTGATTTGCCTATTATTGGCTCACTCATCATTTTATTATTCGCTTGGCTTACGGGTTATAAATACTTAAGAACAGGCATTCCTTTTGTGTTGCATCGCTTAAAAGTGGCTCATGGCGTTATTCCATTAAAAAACACTTTGAATCAGTTCTTTGGTAGTGCTGTTGCGCTTGCTTCTGGCTTTTCTGTTGGCAGAGAAGGACCCGCAGTACATTTAGGTGCTGCCGCTAGTAGTTATATAGGTAGTGTATTAAATTTACCCTTTAACAGCATTCGAACCTTATGTGCTTGCGGTATCGCAGCGGGCATAGCGGCAACCTTCAACACACCAATTGCTGCGGTGATTTTTGTCATGGAAGTCATCATGCGCGAATATAAAATTCATATTTTTATTCCAGTAATGCTTGCGTCACTTGTTGGCTCGTTAATGACACGTAGTGTTTTTGATGTTTCTCATAACTTTGAATACTTTCATAAGATTGAGCTGATCCCTCAGCACTATATTCCATTAATTATTCTCGCTGTTTTATTAGGTACGCTCGCTGCAGCCTTTAACAAAACGCTAGTCACCGTCATCAAACATAGTGTCAAAATTCATATTGTCCCCAGACTCATGTTAGCCGCGATGATCACTGGCAGCTTAGGCTACCTTATTCCAGGTGCTATGGGAGTTGGCAGTGGTGCTATTGATGTTTCACTTACTAATAACTGGCAAATAGGTGTATTACTTGCCTTGTTGTTAGCCAAGTTTATTATGACCACTTTCGCATTAGGCTTAGGGATACCAGGCGGCATCGTCGGCCCCATTATAGGTATTGGGGCGATAGCCGGCGCTTGTGGTGGCGCTATTGCCATGCAAGTTTTACCTGGGGAGAATTTAGGTAGTGATTTTATTTTATTGGGCATGGCTGGCTTTATGGCCGCTAGCTTAAATGCACCGCTTGCCGCATTACTGGCTGTGGTGGAATTATCAGGCCAATTAGAAATCATTCTACCTGCGATGATCGTAATTACAATTGCCAGTATTATTTCAGGACAACTGTTTAATAATCGTTCAGTATTTACCATGCAGCTTGATGTACAAAACCTGATTTACCGTAAGCCGCCTATTGAAAAAACCTTACAAAAAATTGGTGTGCTTGGCATCATGAAGGACAAGTTTGAGTTACTTGAACAAGCGAGCGAAAAAACTATTGCAGGGCGTGTGATGACTACAAACGCCAATATCCCCGTGATTAATAAAACCATTACAAAAATAATGGTGAACAAACAGGTTACAGAGCAAATTAGCTATTACTGGGCCGAGTTTGACGAACAAGTACCCTTATCGGTCAAACAAGACAATGCAGCTCAGATGGACGCTCAAAGTGCATATCAAATTTCAAATAAGATGCACCTGCATAAACTAAGCCCCTTGTCTCATCAAGCCACTTTAGCCGAAGCATACTTAGCGTTAGTCGAAAGCCGTTGCGGTGGTGTGTATATTTACCAAAAAAATAGCATGGATATAATAGGCATAGTCACTTTTGAACAGATTCGCCGATATTTAGTCACAGGAAAATTAGCCTAATGAGTACCTTTATTATCAATCACCTTTTATGGTTTAAAGCTTTTCACGTTATTTTTATGGTGGCTTGGTTTGCGGGTATTTTTTATTTACCTCGGTTGTTTGTTAATCATGCTGAAACAAATTCTGCAGAGGTAATTGCTCAACTAAAAGGAATGGAAAAGCGCCTGCTCTATTTTATTAGCCCATTTGCTCTATTAACCTTACTGTTTGGCCTAGCAATAATATATGCCTACGGCAGTGATTGGTTTGTTGCCGCTAAATGGCTGCACATTAAGCTCAGTTTGGTGATTGTATTATTTGGCTATCATCTTTATTGCTTTAAACTATTGAAGATTTTTGCGCAAGATAAAAACACTCGTTCAGGAAAATTTTATCGAATATTCAATGAAATTCCTGTGCTAGCACTTTTTGCTATCATCATTTTAGCCTATGTAAAACCGATGTTTTAGTGATTACCTCCAACAATTTTCTGTTTTCCCCTTGCTTCATCATAATGCAGGCAATAAAAAGCAGTCATGCGCTAACTTCTATACCAAAAAATTTAACATTGCCGAATGAACACTTATGAAGTAAATTAACATTCAGTTAACATTTTCTAGTGTTTATCAGCTCTTTCACTCATAGCTGCTAAACTGCAGTTAGGAGAGAAGAATGAATAATCTTTTAAAATTTGCTGTTTTCACAGCTTTCATGCCAGTAGTGCTAGTCAATAGTGCTGCTATAGCAAAAACCAATGAAATCACCCCGATTAAACCTAAAATTGTCGGTGGTGAAGTGGCAACTGAGGGTGATTGGCCATGGATGTCAGCATTGGTTTATACCTTTAATGAAATATCAACCTCTCTTACTGTCGATAGCATAAGCTATGAAAGTCAGGCATTTAGCGGGGGTATTGCAGGCTCAGCAACAGGGTTGACTGTTGATTGCGGCATTGGTGAGACACAATGTAGCGAAGCAACAGATAAAATATGCTTGATTGAGCGTGGAGAAGTCAACTTCTCTGTTAAAGTCGAAAATTGCCAAGCAGGCGGCGGCGTTGGTGCCATTATTTATAATAATGAAGATGGTAATATCAGCGGTACTTTAGGGGATGACTTTGCTGGCACTATACCTGTAGTTGCTATCACCCAAGCAGATGGAATAACGCTAAAAAATAATATTGGCACAACAGCAGATATACATGTTGCTGAAGGAGCGGCATTAGCACAATCATCTACATGTGGTGCTTCTTTCTTAGGCGGGAAATGGTTATTAACCGCCGCGCATTGTGTAGAAGGTGTGGATGCCAGCCAATTAAAAGTCAATGTCGGTGAATATGACTTAAGCAATGGTGCAGAAAATGCCCAAGCCGTTAAGCGTATTTATATGCATGCTGATTATCAATTAGATGTTGAACTTGACAATGATATCGCCCTGATAGAGCTAGTCGACAGTGTTGATAATGAAGCGGTAACGCTTGTTAATCTTGAGCAAACATCACTACTTGCTATGGAGAACAGTACCGTAACAGTAACCGGCTGGGGTGGCCGTGCGGGTTATGAAGCTGGCGAGGGGCCAACCTCAAACTTCCCAAATGTTCTACATCAAGTTGACTTACAATTAATGACCAATGAAGCTTGTAAAAATACCCTTGCACAATCATTTACTGCGCTTTATGAAGGAACATTTACTGCAAACGATGTTGGCATTACTGAGGCGATGATATGCGCAACAATTGCAGGCGGAGGAAAAGGCTCATGTCAGGGAGACAGTGGCGGTCCGTTAATGGTGAATACTAACGAGGGCTGGCAGCAAATAGGCATTGTTAGCTGGGGTATAGGTTGTGCAGCCGATGGTTTCCCTGGTGTTTACGCTCGTTCCGCATTATTTACTGATTGGATCAATGAGATAACGCAAGGTGTTGCCATAGATCAGCGTATTGATTTTGGCATTCAAGCACATAATAGCCCACAAAGTACAGAGCTCACCTTAGTGAACAACAGTCAATTAGAAGCTAATTTAACTTTTGCTGTTGATGGCGACGCCAATTTTACTTTAGCAAACAATAACTGCCACAGTATGGCCGCAGGAGGAACCTGCCAATTTGAAGTTAATTATGATACCGCTGATATAGGAAATCACAGTGCAAAAATTATTATTACCTCTGATAATAGTGATATTCCAACTAGCAGTGCCTCAATTTCAGCACAAACTATTGCACTGGCAGCAGAGATTAAAACACAACTTTCTGGCACTGATGCAGCATTAACTTGGTATAGCGGCGGCAATGCTCCTTGGCAGTTGGATAATACTGAAGCCGCAATAAAGAGTGGCGTAATATCAGATGGCGAAGAAAGCGCCGTTATGGTTACCCTTTCTGGTGAAGGGGAGTTGTCATTTGAATGGTCAGTGTCTTCTGAAGAAAACACCGAGAACCCAGAATTACCTTATGATGCTTTATATTTATACCTTGATGGCGGGCTAATTAAATTTATTTCTGGCGATGTGGCTTATACCAGTGAAAAGGTTGAATTTACCGATGGTGAACATAAAATCACTTGGGTATATTCAAAAGACGCTTTCAGCTCTGATGGCGATGATAATGCCCATATTCGAAATGTTGTATTTACCCCGACAGCGGTTACTACACCAACACCACCAGCACCGACACCGACTAATCCTAATGCCCGCTCTAGCGGCGGCGGAAGCGTCGCTTGGCTGTCACTCTTACTACTGACACTTGTCAATATTCGAAGAAAATAGTTTCGCAATAAATGTTAATAAAAAAGGCCGTTTTACGGCCTTTTTTATTGCTTGTACTCATTGGATAAATAAATTCAACAGCCGATAGACATCGATAACTTTTATTTTTGGCATTTTAAAAATATCATTTTTTGTGCTATATTCCTGCCAAATTTTTTCCGCTTACAGCTTCTATAATGATGACATTTCAAGGCAGCCATATCCTGTCAGTTTCACAGTTTGACCGCGAGGCTATCGCAAGAATTTTAGATATATCGGCGCAAATGGCACCTTATGCTGCCAGAAAAAAGCGCTGTCATGTCCTTGATGGCGCTATTTTAAGTAACCTATTTTTTGAACCTAGCACTCGAACACGGGTTAGCTTTGGTACCGCCTTTAATTTATTAGGGGGGTTTGTTCGTGAAACGGTTGGTCAAGAAAACTCATCATTAAGTAAAGGCGAATCATTATTTGACACTGCCCAAGTGATTAGTGGCTACAGCGATGTGATTGCCATGCGTCACCCACAAATGCATTCAGTCGAACAATTCGCCAAAGGAAGTACTGTACCGGTAATTAATGGCGGTGATGGTGCAAACGAACACCCCACACAAGCCCTGCTAGATTTATTCACCATACAATCTGAAATGATGCATTATCAAAAAGGTTTGGATAATCTTGATATTGTGCTAATGGGCGATTTAAAGCATGGCCGCACGGTGCATTCACTCTCAAAGTTATTGAGTCTTTATAACAATGTCAAAGTGACCATGGTATCGCCGACGGCGTTACAAATGCCTGATAGCGTTGTATCCACACTCGAAAATGCCGGCCATCAAGTTGTCATCACTGATACCATGGCGGGTAACTTATCTTGTGATGTAATTTATCAAACTCGCATACAGCAAGAGCGTTTTGCCAGTAAAGATGAAGCTGATTTATATCGTGGTCACTTTAGTTTAAACAAAGAAATCTACCAACAATATTGTCGTGAGAATACGGTAATTATGCACCCTCTGCCAAGGGATTCACGTCCAGAAGCCAATGAGCTTGATATTGATTTAAATGACCTAGACAGTTTAGCTATCTTTAGGCAAGCACAAAATGGCGTTTTAGTGAGAATGGCACTGTTTGCTTTAACTTTAGGTGTTGAAGATCAATTAACGCAATATGAAAAAGACGTAAACTGGCACACAAATAAACGCTGATCATTAACTAATTACCAATTAATTAATCGAAATTTACTATTTTTTGAGTGAAAACTTGTCTTTTTCAGGTCAAGTGAATAGCCAATGAACCAAAGAAGAGTTTTACTATGAATGGATCAAACCAGCTTTCAACAAGCAATTCTGAGCAATTATTTTCTCAAGCAAAAACTGTTATTCCTGGCGGTGTAAATTCACCAGTACGAGCATTCAATAGCGTTGGTGGCACACCTTCATTTATCAAACGTGCTGAAGGTGTACATATTTATGACGCCGATGATAATGCTTATATTGATTATGTTGGCTCATGGGGTCCAATGATTTTAGGTCATAACCACCCTGCTATTTTAGACGCTGTCATTAATACTGCTCAAAATGGCTTAAGTTTTGGTGCGCCAACAGAGTTAGAAATAACCATGGCTGAAAAAGTACGTGAGTTAGTGCCTTCAATGGAATCGTTACGCATGGTTAGCTCGGGAACAGAAGCAACAATGAGTGCCATTCGCTTAGCTCGTGGTTTCACTGGCCGTGACAAAATTTTAAAATTTGAAGGTTGTTACCATGGGCATGCTGATTCTTTATTAGTAAAAGCCGGCTCTGGTGCACTCACATTAGGAGTACCTAACTCTCCAGGTATTCCTGCCGACTTCGCCCAGCACACCTTAACGGTTAGCTACAATAACCTTGAACAAGTAAAAGAAATTTTCGCTAAATACCCAGATCAAATCGCCTGTATTATTGTTGAACCCGTTGCCGGCAATATGAACTGTGTTCCACCTGTTGAAGGTTTTCTTGAAGGTTTGCGAAGCGTTTGTGATCAGTACAGCGCTGTGCTTATTTTTGATGAAGTAATGACAGGTTTTCGTGTTGCATTAGGTGGCGCTCAAGCACATTACAATATTAAACCTGACTTAACGACCTTAGGAAAAGTTATCGGTGGCGGCATGCCTGTCGGCGCATTTGGTGGTAAGCAAGAAATTATGGATTTCATTGCCCCTGTTGGGCCAGTTTATCAAGCGGGCACACTATCTGGTAACCCAATTGCCATGGCAGCAGGCTTAGCGTCTTTAACTGAGCTAGCCAAAGGTGAAAAGCATAAACAGTTAAGTGCTGCCACTGAGAAGTTAGCAATGGGCTTAAAAGCAGCCGCTGAACGACACGGCGTTGATTTAAATATTAATTATGTTGGTGCTATGTTTGGCTTCTTCTTTACTAGCGATGAAACGCCAATTACCACTTTTGAACAAGTGATGGCCTGCGACAGTGATAAATTTAAGCGCTTCTTCCATTTAATGCTAGAACAGGGTGTTTACTTGGCACCTTCAGCGTTTGAAACAGGGTTTTTATCAACCGCCCATACTGATGAAGTGATCGAGCAAACTTTAGAAGCTGCAGCTAAGTGTTTTGCCCAGCTTTAATCAGCGAATAGACTAAAAATGAAAAAGAGTTATCAGTGGTAAACTGATAACTCTTTTTTTATTCGTTTCTAATAGTGAGCGTTCAAGCTCACTGCGTTTAATTACAAATGGTTAGTGAATAAACTGATCAAACAACTGCACTGTTACTACTTCGCCTGCTTGTACTTTTCCACGCTCAGCCGTTAGTACAATAAAACAGTTAGCTCTTGCTAAACTTGATAAAATACCCGAGCCTTGTGAGCCCGTTGACTCAACAACATTCTCACCCAGCTCATTAACGCTGAGAACTCCGCGTTGAAAGTCCATGCGTCCTGGAGACTTTTTCAAATCACTAACACATTTCACTTGCAAGTTAGTACGCTTTAATGGCTCAGCATTTTGCATTTTAGTTAAGGCTATTATGGCTAATTGGTGAAAAGTGACCATGGCAGATACTGGGTTGCCTGGCAAGCCAAAGAAGACACTATTAGGTAACTTACCAAAAGCAAACGGTTTGCCGGGCTTCATGGCTACTTTCCAAAAATCGATCTCACCTAAATCATCCAGTACCGTTTTTGTGTAATCTGCATCGCCAACCGAGACACCGCCAGATGAAATAACGGCATCTGCTTGACTATCTGCGCTAACAAACGCCGCTTTAATGGCTTCAAAGTCATCTTCGATTACGCCAAAGTCAATGACATCTATATGTAATTTTTCTAGCATACCACGTAAAACAAAGCTGTTACTCTCGTAGATATCACCTGAATCCAACGATTGACCCGGTAATTTTAACTCATCGCCTGTCGCGATTAATGCCACTGTTAACTTACGAAAAACCGTCACTTCACTGACACCAAGTGAAGCCAAAATACCAATATCAACAGCCGATAATTTATGCCCTTGATTAAGTACTTGCTGACCTAATTTAATATCTTCACCCGCTTTTCTCACATGAGAGCCAAACTGTTTTTCTTTTAAGAAAGTTATGCTGTCAGCCTCAGCCTGCACATTTTCTTGCATTTCCACACTATCGCAGCAATCGGGCATTTTTGCGCCAGTCATAATACGAATACATTCCCCCAGTTTACACTCCCCTTGGAAAGGCGCTCCTGCCATTGAGCGACCAACCATGGTTAAGGTATTACTCTGATTTAAGCTTTCAAGCGCAAATGCATAGCCATCCATTGCAGAGTTATCATGGTTAGGAACATTAAGAGGGCTGGTAATGTCTTGCGCTAGCACATAATTAAGTGCCTGAGAAATGGGTAATGTTAAGGTTTGAGTCACTGGCGTTATTTGTGACAACATATTTTCTAGTGCACATTCAAAAGGTAGTAAACCTGGGGCAGAACAACAATCAGACATAACGAACTCGCTTAACGTAACAAACTTAACAATATTTTTAATGGCGCTATTATCACTTAATTAATCATAAAAGTAATAGTGCTTTCTTTCCTATAAACGTTAAGTTACGCATTTGTTGATTCTAATCAAACAGCGTTAGATCAAAAAATATTATTATGCTTGCTATTAAATGATATATACTCATATGAGTATTTTACACCGAGCTGAAATAGCTACCGCCTTATCTATAAGATATGGCCATGTTATTTCGAGCCGTAGCGACGCTTTATTGGAAAGTGCTTGCTACCAGGGTTAACAAGGAAACACGTTAGCCTCCCGACATTTGGAAAGGTGAGATGTTAACAGACAACTTCGGCCGTAGGTTTTACTACCTGCGTCTTTCAATTACCGACGTATGCAATTTTAAATGCAATTACTGCCTGCCTGATGGTTATCAGTGTGATCAGCCACGTGACTTTATGTCAGTTACTGAAATAGAGCGCTTAACGTCAGCTTTTGCCAGTTTAGGCACTGAAAAAATACGCATTACCGGCGGTGAGCCAGCCCTCAGAAAAGATCTCCCTGAAATAATTGCCACGTGTAAGCAAACTCAGGGCATCAAAAAAGTCGCTATCACCAGCAATGGATTTAAATTACCTGAGCATTTACCACAATGGTTAGATGCAGGCATCGATGCTATCAACATCAGTGTAGATAGCTTAGATCCCAGACAATTTCTCGCCATTACCGGCCACAATAAGCTTGATACTATTTTAAAAGGTATTGATATGGCTTTGACTGATGGTCGCCCTACCGTGAAGGTTAATACGGTATTAATGCGTGAATATAGCGGTAAAGATATTCAAAGTTATTTAGATTGGCTAAAAGACACACCTGTCACTTTACGTTTTATCGAGCTAATGCAAACAGGCGACAACCAAGCCTTTTTTGATGCTCAACATGTACAAGGCTCACGCATTAAGCAAAACTTAATTCTTGATGGTTGGTTGCCTGTTATTCAAGACAAAGCCGCAGGCCCTGCGCAAGAATTTTATCATCCTGATTACCAAGGTCGTATTGGCCTTATTATGCCCTATTCAAAAGATTTTTGTGATAGTTGTAATCGCTTACGTGTGAGTTCGTCAGGTAAGTTACATTTATGTCTATTTGGTGAAAATGGCTTGTCTTTACGCGAGCAATTACAGTGTGACGATATTGAGCCTTTACAAGCAAAAATTTTATCTTTATTAGGTGATAAAAAAGCAGCACATTTCCTTCATGACAAACTCACTGGCGGCACCAAACATTTAGCCATGCTAGGCGGTTAACATGATTGCTAGTACTAATGACTGCTTAGGTGTTGTACTTGCTGGCGGCTTGTCATCTCGTATGGGGCAAGATAAAGCCCAGTTACAACGAAAAAATGACTCTATGCTTGAATTTTCTAAGCAAGTGCTCAGCGACTCAGGTGTTAATAATATTGTTGTTAGTGGCGATAATTATGATGTGCCAGATCAAGTTAAGCAAAGCGGTCCTGTAGGCGGAATTCTCAGTGTACTGGCTAGCTATCCGCAGGTTAAATCGTTATTAATTTTACCGGTAGATTTACCCTTTATCACTGCCAGTGCTTTAACTGAGCTGAGAGCAAAAGGAGAGGTTAGCCAAAAAGCGACTTACTTTTCAGGTCACAACATTCCCTTATATTTACCTAACAATGCTTATGTTGAGCTTTTTTTAGCACAAGCTTTTGCAACATCGCACAGTAAAACCTCGAATAATGAAGCAAGCAGATTCAACAATAAAGGCCCTTCTATTAAAGCCTTATTAAAGCAGGTGCCGCATCAAGCGATAACGTGTAGTCATGCTCAGCTTTTATTTAACACCAATACACCCGATGAGTGGCAACAAGCAAGAGCAGAATTAAATTTATAAATTTTGTATTTTATTAAAGTGTAGATTGGGCTTTACCCCATCATCATGATTAATGACAGCTTAACGCTGATCTACAAACCAAAAGGAAAAACCTATGTCAGCACACGGCGGCAAAACTTTTATCCCATTAAATATTGCAGTATTAACGGTTTCAGATACACGTACTGAAGAGAACGACACATCTGGACAAGCATTAGTAGAGCGCCTTACCACAGCCGGTCACAACTTAGCCGACAAAGCCATTGTCATTGACGATGTATACCAACTTCGTGCGCAAGTATCAAAGTGGATAGCGGATGACAGCATCAATGCCATCATTTCAACAGGCGGCACAGGTTTTACTGAGCGTGATAATACCCCAGAAGCATTAATGACATTATTTGATAAAAATGTTGAAGGATTTGGCGAAGTTTTTCGTCACATCTCGTTAAGCGAAATTGGCACATCGACTATTCAATCTCGAGCCTTTGGTGGCATTGCTAATAAAACGGTGATCTTATGTGTGCCTGGTTCAACCAATGCCTGTAAAACCGCTTGGGATAAAGTGATCAAAGAGCAGTTAGATGCAAGTCATCGACCTTGCAACTTTGTACCACATTTAAATATTAGTGCTGAACAATGTGAGACTCGCGGCTAATGACTGACTCAACCACTAAAGCAGCAGAAATTGAGCTTAGCCACCTAAACCAGCAAGGTGAAGCCAATATGGTTGATGTGACCGAGAAGGCGATGACTTCTCGCACCGCAACCGCACAAGGGTTCATTAAGATGAATCGCGCCACATTTCAATTAATCACAACAGGTAAACACAAAAAAGGGGATGTTTTTGCCGTTGCACGTATTGCAGGTATACAAGCAGCAAAAAAATGCAGTGATTTAATCCCCTTGTGCCATCCGTTAATGCTAAGCAAGGTGCAGGTAGATTTCACCCTTGATGAAGAAAACTCGCAAGTTAAAGTCACTACCCTTTGTCGCTTAACAGGGCAAACTGGCGTTGAAATGGAAGCATTAACGGCTGCATCTGTTGCTTGTTTAACTTTATTTGATATGTGCAAAGCTGCCGATCCAGCCATGGAAATTCATGGTATAAAAGTACTTACCAAAGCTGGCGGCAAGTCTGGGCAATGGCAAGCAGAATAATTTTCAATACCCAACATTATAGTAAGTGAGATCTATCATGATTAAAGTCGTTTTTTTTGCTGCTCTTAGAGAACAGTTAGACTGCAGTGAATTATCATTAAGTAGTGAAGGTATTGCTACTATTGCAGATTTAAAAGCTCAGCTCGCCAACAAGAATGAGCAATGGCAACAAGTATTTGCTAATGGCGCCTTATTATCTGCGGTAAATCACGACATGGTTACTAGCGAACAGCCGATAAAATCCGGCGATGAAGTTGCCTTTTTTCCCCCCGTTACTGGCGGATAAGAATCAATGATGACTGAAAATACCTATCCAGAAATATCAATACAAACAGCTGACTTTAGCTTGGCTGATGAAGTGGCCTTGCTTGAGCAAGATAATGCTATTGATGGTGCCGTGGTCACCTTTACTGGCCGAGTTCGCAACAAAAATGAAGGTAAAGACGTCACCAGTTTAACCTTAGAACACTATCCGGGCATGACAGAAAAGTCGTTAGCAAAGATTATCTGCCAAGCTAAAGAGCGCTGGCGACTTGGTAGAGTTAAAGTTATTCATCGTGTTGGCGAGCTATTTATTGGCGATCAAATTGTCTTTGTTGGTGTTACCAGCAAGCATCGACAAGATGCCTTTGCTGCCAACGAATTTATTATGGATTACCTAAAAGTTCAGGCTCCTTTTTGGAAAAAAGAAAACACCAATCAAGGCGAGCATTGGCTTGATGCCAAATCAAGTGATGAACATAAAGCGGCTAAGTGGTAACTTAACACCATGTTTTTTCGATTATCTTTCTGTATCTTATTAAGTTTATCATTAACTGAATATGCCTATGGAGAAGATAAGCCATTGCGCATAGCGGTTGCTGCAAATTTTACCCCGGCACTTAAAAAGTTACTGGTTGAGTTTCATCAACAAACCAATATCGACACCCAAGTAATCAGCGGCGCAACGGGTGCGCTATATTTACAAATTAAGCATGGCGCACCTTTCGATATTTTTATTTCTGCCGATAGCACAAGGCCAAAGCAACTTGAGCAAGAAGGACTAGTATTAGCAAACAGTCGACAAACATACGCGCTTGGTCAATTAGCCTTGTTGTCAATGCATTCAACCGTACCATTAAATGATTTAAAAAAGATCCCATCAAGATTTGCAATCGCTAACCCTGATACTGCCCCATACGGAAAAGCCGCCAAGCAAACGCTAGAATATTTAAAATTATGGTCACAATATCAACCTAAGCTTATTCAAGGTATTAATATCAACCAAACTTTTGCGCAAGTACGTAGCCAAGCGGTAACACTAGGGTTTGTCGCAAATAGTCAGCTTGTACTCAATAAGTTAACTGGGGTTGTGGTTCCAACACATTATCATCAACCCATTGCCCAACAGTTAGTGATCATCAAAAACAGTCGTAACATCAGTAAAGCAAAACGTTTGAGTGAATATTTATTAACGCCTAGCGTTCAAAACAAAATTGTCGACTTTGGTTACGCACGCTTTACTCACGACTTAAAAGGAGCAGCTCTTGATGAATCCTGATCTGCTTGCCTTAATCACCACCTTAAAAATGGCGGCACTCACCACTGTTATTTTATTACTTATAGGTACTCCACTGGCGTGGTTTCTCGCCAATATGCAAAGTCGCTTTAAGGTGATCATTGAGGCCATAGTTGCCCTGCCCTTAGTATTGCCGCCAACCGTGTTGGGTTTTTATTTACTGATTGCCTTTTCACCTCAATATTTACCTGGGCAGCTATGGCAACAAGCAACTGGGCAACAACTCGCCTTTAGTTTCTCCGCGATTGTCATTGGCTCTGTGCTCTATTCTATGCCCTTTGTGGTACAGCCACTGCAAAAAGCCTTTGAACAACTCGGTAAGCCATTGCTTGAAGCGGGTGCTATGTTAGGCGCAAGCCCGATGGATCGTTTTTTCACTATTGTTTTACCTATCACCAAGGCAAGTTTTATTACCGCAGCTAGTTTAGGCTTTGCCCATACTGTCGGTGAATTTGGCGTCATTTTAATGATTGGCGGCAATATTCCCGGTGAAACTCGCGTACTTTCTATTGCGCTCTTTGATCATGTCGAAGCGTTTGATTATGCTAAAGCACATATTTTAGCCATCAGTTTATTAAGTGGCTCTATGGTGTTATTAGCTTCCATATACCTGTTAAACAGGCCCAGTAAAAACAGGTTAAGGACTAAGTAATGGCGCTTAAACTTAACTTTCAAGTAAATCTCAATCGGTTTGACTTAACCATAAATCAAACGGTTAATTTACAAGGGATTACGGGGATCTTTGGCCACTCTGGCTCAGGTAAGTCAACCTTATTGCGGGCTATTGCTGGCTTAGAAAATGCTATTCGCGGAGAAATAGCCTTAGATGATATCTGCCTCATTAACAGTGACTCAAACACCTTTATTAAAGCTGAGCAAAGACATATTGGCTTAGTATTTCAAGACTCTCGATTATTTCCACATTTAAATGTTTTAGAAAATTTGAAATTTGCCGCCAAACGATGTCAAAATCGTCAATTAGACTTTAATGAAATTATTCACTTAACTGAGCTAGATTCACAACTACACAAACATATTGATGAACTTTCAGGCGGACAGAAGCAGCGAGTTGCGCTGGCAAGAGCACTGTTAGCAGAGCCTAAATTACTACTACTTGATGAGCCTTTAAGCGCGCTCGATAGACATGCCAAAACTCGATTACTTAAACTCATGGTTAACATACAAAACCAGTTAGCCTTACCTATGCTCTACGTCAGCCATTCTTTGGATGAATTACAGCAAGTGTGTGATAATTTATTGGTGTTATCGCAAGGCAAAGTTCTTGCTTTTGGTGGAATTCATCACATTATCCATCAGCTTAATCACACTCAAAGTGGTGAGTTTATTCACCAACAAACCAGTTTATCACTGCCCATTAAGTCGCTAAATAATGGCCATGGTTTAGCGGTACTGTCATTAAATGAAGATACTGACATTTACTTACCCGCAGTTAACGAAAATTCTGGCCAAATCGTAGGGCAATTGCTGCGCTGTTTTATTCTCGCCCAAGATATTAGTATTTCATTAACAGAGCCTTTAAACTCTTCTATTGTCAATCACCTGCTTGCTAACATTACGGCTATCGATACCAAGGAAAACAAAGTGCTGATCACCGCAACTTGTGGTCGTAGTCAATCAACGCAGGAATTTTTTGTGAATATCAGCGCCTTTTCGCAGCAAAAGCTTGCTTTGCAGCTAGGGCAAAACATCTATTTGCAATTTAAAGCCGGTGCCGTACGCACTGACCTTTACTGAGAACCCCATAACAGAACTAGGAATTAATGTGTTAACAAGCCAAGAGCAATTAAAGTATTCACGACAAATCATGATGAATAAAATTGGTGAGCAAGGCCAAACTGCGCTGAGAAATGCCAAAGTGCTTATTGTTGGGGTTGGTGGTTTAGGTAATCCTGCCAGCTTATATTTAGCCGCAGCTGGTGTTGGCACTTTATATATTGCCGATGGCGATACTATTGAGTTAAGTAATTTGCCGCGCCAAATTCAATTTAACGAGCAAGATATTAATCAAAATAAAGCCGATACTGCTGCTCAGAAGTTAACGGAGCAATTTCCAGATAGTGAAATTGAAGCGATTGATGACATGTTAGATCAAGAGTTGTGTGACTATTACTTACCACAAGTAGATCTCGTACTTGATTGCTCTGATAACATCAAAACCCGTTATTTAATTAATCAAGCATGTGTCAGTCATAAAGTGCCGCTAGTGGTAGGGGCAGCAACGGGTTTTGATGGTCAACAGCTGGTAATTGACCCAAGAGAAGCACATAGCGCCTGCTATCACTGCTTATTCCCCGCAACAGAAAAGGCACCCGCTAATAATTGCCAAACCCTAGGCATTTTGGGACCTGTTTTGGCTATTGTTGCGGGTATGCAAGCGTTACAAGCAATAAAGCTATTAACGGGTAATAATGCTCAACTTAATCAATTAAATTTATTTGATGGTTTTTCAAATCAGTGGCAACAATTTAATATAAAGAAACAAGAAAATTGTAGTGTTTGTGGTGGGAAAACAGAATAATGATGAATAGATTGCAGCCATTTCGTTAAAATTTTAGCTAAAAGCACTGTGTAACAATAAGTTATAAATGAGTGCTTTCAACAACAAAATCGAACGAAATGGCAATAAGCGATGATATTTACTTAAACAACCCCATATTTCGGTCGGTTACCGCTTCACGCCATCCCCCTAACCATTGTGATTTTGCATCAATACTTTGATAGGGGCAATGCTCCTTTGATTTACCGCTCAATCCGGCTTGATAACCATTTGAATGCGCTCTTCCTAACTTATCTCTTTTCTGTCTTCTCATCATCCATTCACCTCGTAACCATATGATATGTATTTTAAAAATATTAGTTATCAATAAGACTATTACGATAACTAAAACTACGTAGCGGCCAACCTTGTTGAGATCTACTAAAAAGCTGACGATTTATTTAAGAAGGTTTATAGCCTAGATGCAAGTAAAAAATTGTAAAGGCGGCATCGAAAAAAACAACTTCCACAGAGCGACAATCTGCCTATTTTTTGCACAACAAAACTTAACCAAAAAAAACAATTCTTTAGCAAATAGCAACTGTTTTTTTATAGAATAAGACGCTATAAAAATAAAAAAAGTTAGAGGAAATTAATTTATAACTAGTACAAAATTATTCCTGCAATAATGGCGTTAACATGCCTTCTAAACCATTCAGCTTTATTTCATACATTAACGCAAGCTGCTCGCCTAGTTTTCCTTCCGGAAAGCCCTTTTGATGAAACCATACCAAGTAAGGCTCTGGCAGTTGTAATAGTTTTCTTCCTGCATATTTACCAAAGGGCATAATGGCATTTACTGCGGTGATTAACGCTTGTTGATCTGCTAACAAAATTTACCTTTCCAATTCAATACTATTGCTAAAATACATACTTAAAAGTCATAGTGCTTTTTATATTATTGACATAAAAACGTCATCTACAACCCCTACAATGACGCCAATTCTAATGACTTCCCTAATAAATAAGCAAGGATTAACTATGTCAATTGTTAGAAAACGTAGTGCTGCTCATAAAAGTTACATACCTAGTAATGCGCGTGATAACCAATACATTTTAGCTGAGTTCGCTATTACCGATGCATTGATCAGTAAATTTTCGCCTCAACACACGAGTAAGCAAGTTACTAACTTTTATGAGCTTTATAACAATTTAGCTCAATTATTATTCGAATACTGTGAAACCTATGAAATTGAAAACTGCCAATTCATTGCCAATGATAAATTGGCCAGAGTACGTTATAACCAAGAAATGCACCAATGGCAGACTAATCAGCAAATTTTATTTTACTATAGTCCTGAAAACCATCAGCTGAAAAAATCCTTCTTTGATGCCAATAAACGCGCTAAAAAAATATGCCTGTTATTTTTAACCACAGGCAGTGATATCAGAATTAATGCCGCTCAATTTCATGCTAAAGTCGCTCAATTAGTCAAAAACTATGCTAAAAACATTGACATAGACAGCGGTGATATTCGTCTACGCGATCACCAACACATAACTTATGATTTATTTGCCAAACAAAAGCCTCATAACCTTGATGGCAGCTTAACGAGTCAAGCCCATAAGTTACGACCAATCTCACGTCGCTACGCAAGCCAGCACGTCACCCTACCTGAACATCATTCAGCGATGACCTATGCGATTGTTAACTTGCCCATTTCAAATAGGTTGTTGAATATGGTGGAAGTCGATCCCAACTCATGTGATCCTTATAATCCACTTTATACTTATATTACTGATACTTTTACCCAAGCAGCTAAACACTTTAATTTAAACAACGGCGCGCTAATTGCCAATGGCTTAGTACCTATTGTTCGTTATAGTATTCACGAGATCATTTCGCGCGTTGGCGAATTGCAAATGCTAGGTTATAACCCTGAGCAAAACCCGTGTGGATTAGTCAGCAAATGGGACGCGAATGAGTTAGTTGATAATGTCAAATTAGTCTTTGTTGCCACAGATAAAAATCAAGCTGAGCATGGTTTTGGCCGCTTTTTAAATCAAATAGAACAAGCGTTGCGCTTAATGGCTACTGAGTTAGAAATGGAGCCCAAAAAAGAAGAGCTTATTATTAGATTTCATCAACATGTTGCTTATAACTTTTAACTTAAGCCCGAGTCATTTATTAAGCCGAGCCTAGGTTAGTTAAACAGGCCGTTTTTGTAACTTACGCTGCAAAGTGCGCCTATGCATAGATAACTGGCGGGCAGTGGCAGAAATGTTACCATCATTCGCTTTTAACACCTGCTGAATATGCTGCCATTGCACTTGCTCAGCTGACAGAGTTTCGCCGTCGACCATGGCATCAGTCGTGATTGCTGATGCTTTACTTTCATTAAGCACTGCGAGCAAAGTTTGGGTATCTAAAGGCTTAGTTAAATAATCATCTGCGCCTAGTTTGATCGCCTCAACTGCCGTTGCAATACTTGCAAAACCTGTCAGTAAGATAATGCGACTATTTGGTAATGATTGCCGTATCGGAGTAATAATAGCTAGGGTAGTTTCCTCAGCAAGCTTCATATCTAATAAAACATAGCTGGGCTGGTGCCGTTGGCAAGCTAATAGAGCTTCCGAATTAGTTTCTACATGTAAACATTCAAAGCCGTGTTTTGTTAACCGTCTCATTAAGGTGTTAGCAAAAATGGTATCATCTTCCACTAATAATAATTTTTTCATTGTTTTAGTTTTTCCTAAATAGGCAAGCTTAGAGTGACTAGCGCGCCACCTTCTTGATGATTAGTTAACACCAACTTACCACCAAGACGTTCTAAACTCGCATGACTGAGAAAAACAGCCATTCCTAATCCTTGCTCACTACTAACAGGCTTAGTACCGAGTTGCTTTAACTTTTCTAAAGTAAATCCCAAACCATAATCTCTAATAATAAACAGCCAACTACCTGCGTGGACAGTACTTGTTAAGGTAATTTTATTGCTGTGATTCATTTTTGTCGCTCGAATCGCATTATTGATTAAATTTAAAATTGCGGGCAGTAAAGCAGCATCTGCCGTAATCGTTATATCTTCCTGATGCGTCTTAATTAAATCAACGTTTATATCCGGGTAATTTACTCGCAAGTTTTCTAATATATCCTCAAGTAAGTGACTTACGTTACAGGCGCTACTTGTTTGTTCTTTAATAGCAAAGACCATAGTACGAAAGCTATCTAAACTGTCTGTACAGCGTTTAAGTTGGCTCTGCATATCAGTAATAATATCATTATCTGGAAAATCCTCTTTAAGCTCATCAGCCAATAATTGTACTGTCGCAATAGGTGTTGCTAGTTGATGGGTAACTTGTGCAGAAGCAACGCCAAGTGAGGTGACTTGGTCTTGCTTTAATAAGTTTTCTCGATAGGCTGCAATCGCTAATTCACGTTGATTAATACTGCGCGCCATTTTGCCAACAACGATGGCAACCACCAGCGCAGAAAACAAAAAGTTAATCCCCATGCCAATAAAGTGCCCTTCCATGTTGCCATGCATCATACTCATCGGCAAAAACCACAACAAAACACTATATGAAGCAATAGCTAAAATAGCCACTAGCGCTAATAAAGAGGGGGACAATGTTACCGCTGCAATAGCAATAGGGATCAGTAAAAGCGATACAAAAGCATTGGTAGCGCCGCCGCTAAAAAACAGTAATGTAGATAAAAATAAAATATCGGCACAAATTTGTACCAATAAGGCCGATTGGCTTATTTGCTGTTTATTTCGATAAAAGAGCACACTCGCAAAAGTAAACACCAACTCTAAGGCGATAACACTAAATAAAGGCGTCCATGGCAATTGGTAATTTAAACCAATATTAACAAATAAGATTAAAAAAAATTGCACAATAATAGCAGCACTGCGCAGCGCAAGTACTAACTGAATTTGTTTACTCGATTTAAAATTGGCTGTTAAATTATTTATCTTAAAAAATGGTGACATAAGTTGTTAATTGATTGAGCCTAAATAATTTTATAGGCGTACAAGATTACCTTCATAATATCCTTATTTTAAATCCATGTAATGAGTAAAATCATAAAACAACAAGTTTTTAGAGACTAGTCAGTTAGCAGATGAAGTAAATATTTTGCTGTCATGTTTATATCATGTACGGCTGTATATTTGCATATTACGCCAGCTAAGTGGTTCAAATATGAGTTAGCCACAGCACTTTCCGTTTTCTTGTATTGGTGGGCACTTAACTGATCCAAACGAACAATAAACACAACAATCACCGGCTAAGGGCTTTAACAGTTTATGACAAGACGTACACTCATAAAAATACTGACAAGCATCCGTTGGCATAAGCTCTTTTTTCTTAGCGCCACAAGCTGGGCATGTGATAATTGACTCTAAAATTATGTTGTTCATCACGTTTCTCAATAGTGCATAAATAGCCTATTCAAATGATACTGCATGAAGGCTTGTTCTTTTACCATGATATAAGGATTTCCCCATCACAAGGAAAATGGGGTCAGGAGTAAAACACAACATCAGTGATGCAAATATGAAGAAATCCAAACATCAATGCTGGTGAATGCTCCTGAAGCCTGCGGTTAAGCTAACAATACTTTTTCTGTTATATGAATTATTTACCATACCTTCGAATAACAGATACTTTACCGTTTTCTAATTCCAAAACATCGAGTACTTCTTTGCTATAGCTAAACTCTGAGCCATCCGAACGCAACCCTTTGGCCGAAAAGGTATGCTTAATAGCAACAGAGTTATAACCAACAATATAGTCAATAATTTTTGCTTCATAGTCAGTATGCACGCCTAAATAACGAGACATGCCCTTGCGCATTAACTTTTTACCATCAGGCTCTCTAGAGTCATCGGGAGCATTGGGGAAATGCTGATTGCCTACATCGTCAGTTAAATATGACAAGTAGTGCTCTAAATCATCTTTAGATGCATTAGGCTTTTGGGTATTAGTCATTGCTTGATGATATTGTTTAACAAAATCATCGTAATCAAATTTATCATCATTTGCTAAAGTAGTGGTTGAAACTAAAATAGCTAACATTGAAAAAAGTTTAAACATTGGTGCTCCTTACCTAGAGATTCACAAAACAATTCAGTCGTGCATAAGTGGCGTATTTTACTACTAACAAATAGTCAGCTTATGTCATTTCACTATTAGTAACAAATTACATAAGATGATGCTACTTAAAGCTTTTATTTACATAAATGATTTCTGCTCGAACCAATACAGGAGAGGCAACTGTGAACTATGTTAGCTATAAAACACATGAAAGGTAGATTAGGCTATTGCCGCACTCTTAACGTCAGAATTTTCAAACTTTTGTCGTCGACAAATGAATAAACTATTACCTGTTCGTTTTTTGGCTTCCGATTTTGCTTTGGATGCTAAATCTGCAATTTGGTGATATGAAGTATAACAAATAGGATCCGGTTGAATAACGCCAATTGCCAAGCTCACTAAGGGGTGAAATATGGTATTCCCTCGCCTATCTAGTGCACTGTATCCTTTTTGCTCTTGATGCTCGGCGGCAATAAAAGACAAACTCTGTTTGGCAAAATCATCTAATATTTTTTGGCAAATAACCTCAACATCATTACTTTTAAACATAATAATAAAGTCATCACCGCCAATATGCCCGACAAAACAATGCTTATTATTGGTATTGATCATAATACAATTAGCTAATGTTTTAAGTAATAAGTCACCTTTAGCATAACCGTAAATATCATTAAATGGCTTAAAATGATTCAAATCTAAATACGCTAAATTAAAAGGTTTTTTCTTACTTAACATGTAATCAATTTCTTTTTCTATGACTACATTACCCGGTAACCCCGTTAAAGGATTAGCATAACGTGCTTGCTCTAATTTTGAGTCGGTAATACGTCTTAGCAAGTCTCGCGGTGACACAACACCAATATATTTACCGTTTTCTATGATGATGGAAGGCTGAGTAAACTCTGAATTTGCTCTGGCAGTTAACAACGCACTAACCTGCTCTAAAGGCATAGAATGCTCAAGTATCATGGGGTTATTGGACATAAGGTCTATCGCAGATTTTTTAGAAAAAAGCGCTCGACCATAAATATCAGAATAAGATTCCATTAATTGATTTCGAAAAATCATACCTAGAGGCCTGCTATCTTGTAATACGGGGATAGCATGGATACTGAGGTTATTAGTGAAAATATCATAAGCATCATTTACGCTCTGATCATAGTCAATAGTAATAGTAGATGTTACGAGCGATGCTATGATATCAAGAGTAGATTTAGGCTCAGTGTAAGAGCAGATATCAAGCTCAGGAAAGCTCCTAATCGGGTTTTCACTAGGCTTTGCCAAGAAAAAACCTTGGCTATAAACCATGCCTAATTCACGTAATAACTCAAACTCTTCTTTTGTTTCAATACCTTCCGCAATGATGTGAGCATTCGATATTTTTCCTAATTCAAACAGAATTTTTAAAAATTCTCGCTTCATGACATCTTGATCACATTGATCAATAAAATATCTATCTATTTTAACAATATCAGGGCGTAAGTAGCTCCATTGCTTAAGGCCTGAATAGCCAACTCCAACATCATCAATCGCAATATCAAAACCAAATTTTCTATATTTATTTAATGCCTTAAGTAAGATATCACTATTAGGAAAGGGCGATTTTTCGCTAATTTCAATGACCACTTGTTGTGGCGATAACCCAGAGCGCTCAACAAGTTTAATCGTTTCCCCATAAGGGTGATCTTTATTAAGCATGACATTCAAGCAAATATTAATGAATAGCTTACCTGCCAATTTTAGCTCTACAAAACGAGTGATAGCACTTTCTCGACAAAGCAACTCAAGCTCAGACAACAAGTTATATTGTTGAGCTATGGAAAATAACACCTCTGGAGAATAAAGCTCAGTATTTTTAGGTCCACGTGTTAATGCTTCATAACCAACAATTAGCTCGTTTTCAACATCGAAGATAGGCTGAAAAACTGTGGTAATAAGTTTTTTGGATATAATTGATTGAATGTTTTTTTGCATTAGCTTATCCATAATTAATAGCGAAACTGCGTTAACGCCGCTTTCAATGCTAAGCTTAACTGCTCAACCGACTTGGCATTTTCTAATACATTATTAGTATTTTCTTTACTCTGATGAGATAACGAAAAAACGCGTTCCATCATGCTCTGCACATCCTTAACTGCTTGTAGTTGTTCATTTTGATTATGATTTATTGTTTCATTTTTGCGAATAATTTCAGTAAAAGAGCTACTGATAACTTTTAAGCTAACTTCAGTATCTTTAATAGTTTGTGCACCTTGATTCGCGAAATCTTCGTTTCTTCTCATTTGTTCGGCAGCTTCGTCTGTTGCTTTTCTAATATTAGCAATCACCATCTCAATTTCTCCGGTAGATTGTTGAGTTCGCTGGGCGAGCGAACGCACTTCGTCAGCAACGACAGCAAAACCGCGCCCCTGCTCTCCAGCGCGTGCGGCTTCTATAGCGGCATTTAAAGCGAGTAAATTAGTTTGCTCTGCAACGGCTTTTATTACGGTTAAAACTGAATTGATTTGCTGGCCATGTTCGCGTAAATCATTCATTTGATTAGTAGAATGCCCAATAGCTTCGGCGAGGTGTTTTACTTGAGTGGAGGACTCCTTAACAGCCTTAAAGTTATCTATCGCATGCTTGTCTGCATCCTTACTTACCGCGATGGTATTTTCTGTATGCGCTTGAGTAACCTCAGCAGCCTTAGTCATTTGTTCAACAGAAACATTGGCATTAGAAAGCTCACGTTGTGTACTACTCACTTGCTCTTTTGCTTCTTGACAAGCAATGATGGTGTTTTCTGTCGCAGCATCTAGCGTAGTGCCAATATTGGCTAAGGTATCGACAAAGCCAACAATTCTATCCATCATGGCATTAAAGCTTTGTGCTATTTCACCAAGTTCACCTCTATTGGTTAACTTTACCCGCAATGCTAAATTAGACTCTTGTTCTACACTGATCATAGTGTGCTGCAAGTGCTTTAACGGGTTTAGAATTGATTTGAATATAGACCACCCCAGCAATAAAATTAACATAGCGATCACTAGCACTGTGGTAATGATTATTTGATTCGTTTGTTTTGTTAGCTTGGTATTCAATAACCTATCTTCATAGGCCAATTGTTTTTGTAATAAAACCAATTGATCTAATTTCAATAAAAATGGCTCTAAGGAAGCATATAAGGTTAAATCAACATAATTTCCCATACTATAAGAGGAAGCTTGCTCCATAAAACCAGCAATAATGTCTATTGCTTCTTGGCTCTTTAAGTAGTGAGGTTGGATGCTTTGAAGTAAGTTATTTTCTTCAACGGATAACTGCCCTTTTTTATAGGCTTGCCATTGTTGTGTGATTATTTTTTTTCCGTTATTTACTTTTTCTTGTGCATCTTGCCATAACTCCATGCCACTGCGCGCTTTATGGGTTGTATCAATAATATTAGAGGTAAATGTTCTGATAATTAAATTAAGCCTTTGTGTCTGGCTTAACCTATCTTCAAGCTTTTGTTGAGAAAGTGTGTGCCGATCAGTCGATACTTTTATGCAGGCAAAAATAATAATGCTAAACATGCATAGAGGCACTAAAGATAAAATAACAAGTTTACTGCTAACACGGTTTAACTTTTTCATTGGAATGCTTGATTTAAGAGGAAATAAACTAAAAACTAACAGCAGAATAACAAGAGATTATGACGGTTTTGTTACTGCATTATTACGGAAACATGACAGTAAGATCGCATCTTATTTACCTGATGTAATGCTTCACTGAGGCTGTTTAACTAGTGTCCTTATTGAGGTAAGATGTTTAGCTAATCAACTAATTTTGCACTCGGATTCAATGCAAAATAACAACAAATAAAATAGAAACTAAATGACAAAAAGTAAGACCACTGATATTCAGCTTGATAACACTCACCAACTTGCCACCTTGGCTGGAGGGTGCTTCTGGTGTATAGAAGGCGCTTTCACTCAAGTTAAAGGGATACTTTCTGCAACATCCGGTTATATGGGTGGACAAACAACTGAGCCAACTTATAAAGAGGTTTGTAGTGGAGACACAGGTCATGCAGAGGTAGTACAACTTAGTTTTGATCCTGAAATAATTAGTTACCAACAAATACTGGAAATATTTTTTACCTTGCATGATCCAACCCAATTAAATCGCCAAGGGAATGATATTGGTAGCCAATACCGTTCCGCTATTTTTTTCCATGATGCTACTCAGCAGCAAACGGCAAATAAAATAATTCGGGAAATGAGCGATGCCAAGATGTTTGACCAAGATATAGTCACGCAAATCTCTGCTGCTGAGACCTTTTATTCAGGAGAAGATTATCATCAAGATTATGTTAATAATAATCCTGAAAACCAATATTGTCAGGCGGTAGTTTCACCTAAACTGGCTAAATTTCGAAAGACTTTTGTGGAAAAATTAAAGTAAATAGCATTAAATAAATTTACACATGCCATTTCCTAAAGAAGTATTTGGTCGCTCGATATAGCCATAACGAGCATAAAAGGCTTCTTTTCCTTTTGCTGCTAAAAGCCCAATAGTTGAACCTTCTTTAGCCGTATTAGATAAATAATTTTCTACTTGCTCCATCAAGGCAGCGCCTATACCCAGACCTTGGTAATCAGGATCAACCACAACATCTTGAATATAGAAATACATTATACCATCGCCAATCACGCGTCCCATGCCAACAAGCTTAACATCATCATAAATAACCACGTGGAATAAAGAATTATCAAGGCTAGCTCTTGCTATATTATCAGCAACGCCTTGCCAGCCGACTTTAGCCCTTAACGCTAAAAATTCATCAACGCTTGGGCTTGCTAATTTGAGCTGAAAATGATTGGGCAATGTCATCGCTTTATCTATTTAAAACGCATTGACAAATCGACCGCTTTTACATGCTTGGTTAATGCGCCACTTGAGATAAAATCTACCCCTGCTTTAGTGTATTCTTGCAATATTTCTATGGTCATATTGCCTGAAACTTCCAACTTAGCCTTACCACGGGTAGCCAATACCGCCTGCTCTATCATGGCAGGTGTAAAGTTATCTAGCATGATAATATCGGCACCTGCATTGAGTGCTTGTTGTAGTTCATCCATAGATTCAACTTCAACTTCAACTGTTTTATCATTGTGATTTGCCTTAGCTGTCGCAACAGCTTGCGCAATACCACCGCAGGCTGCTATATGGTTCTCTTTAATCAAAAAAGCATCGAATAAACCAATTCTATGATTAACACCACCACCACAAAGCACTGCATATTTTTGGGCGCTACGAAGTCCTGGTAACGTTTTACGAGTATCTAATAATTTGGTGTTCGAGCCTGCTAACTCTTTGACATATTGGCTGGTTAATGTTGCCGTACCTGATAGCGTTTGTAAAAAGTTGAGGGCTGTACGCTCACCCGTTAGCAGTGTGCGTGCATTACCATCTAATTCAAATAGCGTGGTATTCGCCTTTACCATTTCACCATCATTAACAAACCAGGTTATTTTTGTTTTTGCTGAATCGCTTTGCACAGCATCTAACTGGGCAAATACTTCATTCACCCAAGCAACACCCGAGACAATACAATCTTCACGGGTGATCACAGTAGCAACAGCGTGCTCGTTTTCAGGAATTAACATCGCGGTAATGTCTTGCTCTGCACTCAGTGTTTGCTCACCAAAAACACCTAAGTCTTCTTTGAGTGCCCACGTAACCGTTGCAGCGATATCATGTTGTAATTTTGCTATTTCTTTGGAGAGAGTTGAGGTAAGCATTTTGTATTCCTATCTGGAGTATTCTCTTAAGGTAAGTTGTTTGCCTGTTTGGCTAAACTCGACTTCTTTTAACGCACTCATTCCCAATAAAATTTCATTACTTTTCATCCCTGGGTTGATATGTGCGGCGACATTATATAGGAAAATATTACCAATGCTAAGCTGATCTATCTTTGTTCTGTAAACAGTCACTGTGCCGTTCGCAGTTTGCACAGGGTAGCTGCCAAAACTTTCCAGCCCTAGTTCATCAGCAATATGTGCAGGAATAGAAACCTGTGTAGCGCCCGTATCAAGTAAAAAAGTCACCGAAGCATCATTAATAGTGCCTTGAGTAACATAATGCCCTTGCCGATTTTGCTTTAAAATCACCTCCGCCTGACCTGAATTATTCAAGCTAACTTGCGGTTGGCTATTGGGGTTGTATTGCTCATCAAGCTCACTTTGAAAAAAAAGTACTAATAAGGCGAGAGCAATAATCCAAGCAATCCAGACAAATGTTTTACCAATTTTGTTTGTCGAGTCATCTTCAGTCATAATAGTGAGGTTCTTATAAGTGTTTATATACAAAATAATTAAAGTTATTGTATGTCGTTAAGCAAACATAAAAAAGTCGAAAAAGGTAATAATTTGCGATCACTTTTTACCCTAGAGAAAGGTTGGCTATTGGCTGCTGAGCATCATAAATCTCCCTTCTTCACACCGCGTTGCATTGGTGAGCAAATCAATTTATTGGTTGTTCACAATATTTCGCTACCCGCAGGACAATTTGGTGGCAACCATATTAGTGAGCTGTTTTTAGGACAAATTGATCCTGATGCCCACCCTAGTTTTGCCGATATAGCTCAATTACAAGTCTCTGCCCATTGCTTAATTAGGCGTGATGGCAGTATTATTCAGTATGTATCCTTTGATGATAAAGCTTGGCATGCTGGAGTTTCAACCTTTGAGGGCAGAGAAAAGTGTAATGATTTTTCTATCGGCATCGAACTTGAAGGTACTGATGATATACCTTATGAAGAAGAGCAGTATCATCAACTAGCAAAATTAACTGTTAGTTTACAACAAAGCTACCCGTTAATTTGCAATAACAATATAGTGGGTCATTGTGATATCGCCCCTGGAAGAAAAACAGATCCAGGGCAAGCTTTTAATTGGCAGTTTTTTCATCAAGTTTTACACGCACTACAAGAAAATGCATAACCCGATCAGATTATAAAAATTATTAGAGAAATATATGAGTTTATTAAGTTTACTAATTGCGCTGGCCGCAGAAAGATCACTTACTTCTTCCTTATGGCGTTTTGATTATTATTACCAGCAATATGTGAATTTTTTTCATAACAATTCAACCTTGTCGCAACTCAAAGACAGCAACTTAACCTATACCCTGTTTCTGCTGCTACCTGTTGCTGTGGTTTATGGCGTGTTAGCTTTAGTGGATGATGGATTATTACATCTGATTATTTCCACACTGATCCTAATCGTCAGTTTTGGCTGTTTCTCAACCAGAGATAGCTATAAGCAGTATCTACATGCCGCCTATCGAGGTGAACAAACAACCTCTGAATTACACCACCAACAACTGCTTCAAGACAAAAACTTGCCTGAAATGGGGTTTGGACAAGCTCTTATCTGGCTTAATTACCGTTACTATATTGCCATCATGCTATTTTTTGTCATTTTTGGCGCTGCTGGTGTGGTATTTTACCGTTTACTGACTACCGTAATTGAGCAACAAAACGGTTGCTCGCTTGATATAGATTCAAAAGAGCAACCGGATGAGAGCCAAGCAAGTGTCGCAACGCCAGCTGACAACGATGAGGCTAATACACAATATAGCGTCCCAAATGTTTCAACCGGTTGTAAAAATTATCACCATATCCTTTTCTATCTCGATTGGCTGCCTGTCCGAATAACCTCATTTGGTTATATGTTTGTGGGTCACTTTTCTAGAGCTTTACCCGTTTGGCTAGAAAGTTTATTTGACGGCAAAAAGCCCACTCATAAAATATTAATTGATGTTGCTCAAAAGTCCGAAGACATTATGGTAGATGATGACGATTGCACCGCAGAGCCTTGCCTGTTAGTTCGTTTAGCAAAGCGTAATGTGCTCTTAGTACTCGCTGTTATCTCAGTATTAACGCTCATTGGCGTTGTCATATAGCGATTCTCAAAATGGTAAGTTTAACGTGACAATAAGCTCTGATTGCTAATTGTCATGTTAAAAATACAGTCCTCCGAATTGGTAAGACCATTAAATTTAAACACTCAAATTAAACGTTTGTTTCAAGTTTTAACTCTAATTAAATTGCCCTATTTAATAATAAATATTCTTGCTTTAATGGCATCCTTCAACTAAATTACATTGCAAATAATGCGTTTATTTGCTATTTTATCGCCTACATTTTAATTGGTAATACCAATTTACCATTAAAAATACAGGCAATAAAACTTAAAACAAAAGCAAAATTTACTCTGTTATTAAACAGATAGTAATGAATTGGAGATTTACCCGTTAATGCCACAACCACTGAAACAACAACTTAAGCCTCAGAAATTATCTGACATTATTTTAGCGCAGCTAGAAAACATGATAATTGAGGGTAGTTTGCAACCAGGTGAAAAACTATTACCTGAACGTGAATTGGCAAAACAGTTTGAAGTTTCAAGGCCATCTCTACGCGAGGCAGTACAAAAGCTAGAAGCTAAAGGTTTGGTTATACGCAAGCAAGGCGGTGGGACTTTTGTGAGTAAAAGCATCATGAAATCTTTTGCGGATCCATTGTTTGACTTAATGGCTAACAGTAATGAATCACAGTTTGATTTATTAGAGTTTAGACATGGTATGGAAGGCATGGCTTCATATTACGCTGCGATGCGTGGTACCAGTGCCGATTTTGATCATATTCAGGCAAAACACGATCTTATTGGTAGCTGCCAATTAGAAGATGATTTTCGCCTTGAAGCACAAGCGGTATATGAGTTTTATTTAGCAATATGTGCTGCATCACACAATGTAGTGATACTACACACTGCACGTAGCATGTCGGCATTATTGATCGACAATATAGAACAAAACTTAACAGTATTAGCTAAACGTCCTGATATCTTTAGCAAGATTACTGATTACAGAAAAAATTTGCTGGAGGCTATTATCAGCCAACAGCCAAAAAAAGCATGGGGTGCAAGTCATCGCCATCTTGCTTTTATTGAGGAAGTACTATTGAAGCTGACTCAAGAGAACAGCCGTATGGAAAGATCCATGAGGCGAATGTAATAGCAAATATTAGCAAGCCATTACCTGTAAATGTATAGAAGATTCCATACATTTACTTTACAGAATTACTAAATATATAAACAAATATTATTGGAGACAACGCAATATGTCAGATCTACCAAACATTGATATTGATTCATTAGAAACCCAAGAGTGGTTAGAATCAATGGAGGCTGTATTAGAAAATGAAGGGCCAGAGCGCGCACATTTCTTATTAGAGTCGTTAATTGACCGCGCTCGTCGTGGTGGCACCCACTTACCTTTTGACGCAACAACTGCTTATGTAAATACTATTCCACCAGGACAAGAGCCACATATGCCTGCGGATCAAACCATTGAATCACGCATTCGTGCAGCCATTCGTTGGAATGCTTTAGCGTTAGTGTTACGTGCTTCTAAAAAAGATTTAGAGCTAGGTGGTCACATTGGTAGTTTTGCTTCCTCAGCAACACTTTATGATGTGGGTTTCAACCATTTCTTTAAAGCGGCAACTGACAAAGATGGTGGCGATTTTATTTTTGCTCAAGGCCATATTTCTCCGGGTATTTATGCCCGTGCTTTCCTAGAAGGTCGTTTAACCGAAGAGCAAATGGCTAACTTCCGTCAAGAGTGTGACGGCAAAGGCTTATCTTCTTACCCACATCCGCACTTAATGGATGATTTTTGGCAGTTCCCAACGGTATCTATGGGCTTAGGTCCTCTTCAAGCTATTTATACTGCCCGCTTCTTAAAATACTTAACTAACCGCGGCATTAAAGATTGTTCAGGTCAACGTGTTTACTGTTTCTTAGGGGATGGTGAAACTGATGAGCCTGAATCATTAGGTGCTATCGGCTTAGCTTCACGCGAAGGTTTAGACAACTTAACCTTTGTTATTAACTGTAACTTACAACGTTTAGATGGCCCTGTTCGTGGTAACGGCAAAATCATTCAAGAGCTTGAAGGCACATTCCGTGGCGCAGGTTGGGAAGTGGTAAAAGTTATTTGGGGTAGCTACTGGGATCAGCTTATTGCACGTGATACTTCTGGAAAGTTATTGCAGTTAATGAACGAAACCGTTGATGGTGAATACCAGAACTGTAAAGCCAAAGGTGGTAAATACACTCGCGAGAACTTCTTTAACAAATACCCTGAAACCGAAGCTATGGTTGCTAATATGTCTGATAAAGACATCTGGCGATTAAACCGTGGTGGTCACGACCCAGTAAAAGTTTATGCCGCATATGAAAGAGCCATGAACACTAAAGGTCGTCCAACCGTCATTTTGGCGAAAACGGTTAAAGGCTTTGGTTTAGGCGCCTCAGGTGAAGCATTAAACATTGCCCATAACGTTAAGAAAATGGATATTGAATCAATCAAGCATTACCGTGACCGCTTCAATATGCCAATTAGCGATGAAGACATTGCTGATTTACCTTTCTTCCAATTCCCAGAAGACAGTGAAGAATACAAGTACATGAAAGCTCGTCGTGAAGCCCTTGGTGGTTCATTGCCGGCTCGTCGTCAGCAACCTGAAGAAACAATGGAAATCCCACCATTAAAATCTTTTGAAGCCATTACTAAAGGCTCAGGCGATCGTGAAGTATCATCAACCATGACGTTTGTACGTGTCCTGAATAGCTTATTAAAAGACAAGAAAATAGGTAAACGCATTGTGCCAATCATTCCTGATGAAGCACGTACTTTTGGCATGGAAGGTTTATTCCGCCAAGTAGGTATTTACGCTAATGAAGGGCAAAAGTACGTTCCACAAGATGCTGATCAAGTGGCCTATTATCGTGAAGATAAAAAGGGTCAAGTATTACAAGAAGGTATTAACGAGCTTGGCGCTATGGCGTCATGGGTTGCATCAGGTACTTCATATTCAACCTGTAACGCCACAACCATTCCTTTTTACGTTTACTACTCAATGTTTGGTTTCCAACGCGTAGGCGATTTAGCCTGGGCAGCTGGTGATAGCCAAGCACGTGGCTTCTTACTTGGTGCTACGGCTGGTAGAACAACATTGAACGGTGAAGGTTTACAACATCAGGATGGTCATTCACACGTACAAGCGGGCTTGATCCCAAATTGTGTTACTTATGACCCAACTTACGGTTATGAAATTGCGGTTATTGTTCGTGACGGTTTACGTCGCATGTATGAAGAGAACGAAAATGTTTTCTACTACATGACATTAATGAACGAAAACTACCAACATCCAGCAATGCCAGATACTAAAGATATCAGTGATGAAATCATTAAAGGTATTTATCAATTAGAACAAGTTGCACCGAAGAAAAAAGCCATCGCTAATGTACAATTAATGGGCTCAGGCACCATTTTGCAAAAAGTACGTGAAGCGGCGCAAATCTTAGCGAACGACTTTAATATCTCAAGTGATGTTTACTCAGTGACTTCATTTAACGAATTAGCCCGTGACGGACAAGATGTTACTCGTTGGAACATGCTTCACCCTGAAAGCAAGCAACGAACGCCATACATCAGCGGTATTATCACCAAAGATGCAGGCCCTGCGATTGCGGCCACTGATTACATTAAAAACTATTCAGATCAAGTACGTGCATACATTGACACCGAGTACCGTGTGTTAGGTACCGATGGTTTTGGTCGTAGTGATAGTCGTGACAACTTACGTCAACATTTCGAAGTGGATCAAAATTACATTGTTGTAGCCGCTTTATTTGAACTTGCAAATCGTGGTGATGTTGAACGCAGCGTCGTTAGTGAAGCAATTAAACGCTTTAACATCGACGCCGATAAACTTAACCCACTTTACGCTTAATTTTTGACTAGAGAAGGAAAAGAAAATGTCTAATGAAAAAATTCTAGTCCCTGATGTAGGCGGCGAAGAAGTTGAAATCATAGAAATTTGTGTTGCTGTAGGCGATGCACTTGAGGCTGATGAAGGTATTGTCACTGTAGAAACTGACAAAGCGTCAATGGATATTCCAGCGCCATTTGCCGGTACATTAGCAAGTTTATCCGTGTCTGTTGGCGATAAAATTAAAGAAGGCGATGTTATAGGTGAAATCAGTGCCGCTGGAAGTTCAGCGGCAGTTGAAGATGCTCCTGAAGTAGAAGCAACACCAGTTGTTGAAGCCCCTAAAGCAGAGCCAGTAGCCGAAGTTTCGACTCCTGCTCCTGTTGCCGCACCAGCTGCTTCAGCGGTGATCGAAGTTGCCGTACCTGATATAGGTGAAGACGGTGAAGTTGATGTTATTGAAGTGCTTGTTAGTGTTGGTGATAACATCGAAGAAGAAGATGGCCTGATCACCCTTGAAACTGATAAAGCGACCATGGATGTACCTTCAACCCATGCAGGTACGGTAAAAGAAGTATTTATTAACGTTGGCGATAAAGTTAAGCAAGGTAGCGTTGTTATCAAGCTTGAGACATCAGGTGGCGCACCGATAGATGCGCCTGCAGTTGAAGCTGCCCCAGCACCGGCTCCTGTCGCCCCTGCTGCGCCCGCCAAAGTTGCACCAACAACCGCACCCGTTAGCTCACCAGTACCGCACCACCCTCAATCAGGCACCAGTAGCAAAGGTGCTATTTATAGTTCACCTTCTATTCGCCGTATTGCCCGTGAATTCGGTGTAGATTTAAGCTTAGTCAAAGGGACAGGTAATAAAGGCCGTATTTTAAAAGAAGATGTGCAGTCTTACGTGAAATATGAACTTTCTCGTCCAAAAGCTAATGCAGGTAGCTCAGTTGCCTCTGGTGAAGGCGGTTTACAAGTTGTTAGCGCTAAAGCGATAGATTTCTCTAAATTTGGTGAAATTGAAACTAAGCCATTATCACGTATTCAAAAAATTTCAGGACCATTCTTGCATCGTAACTGGGTTACTATCCCTCACGTTACTCAGTTTGATGAAGCTGATATCACTAATGTTGAAGCGTTCCGCAAAGAACAAAATGTTGTTTGTGAAAAGCAAAAACTCGGTTTTAAAATTACGCCATTAGTGTTTATTTTAAAA
>JAPHTO010000066.1 GCA_026196955.1 Colwellia sp.
AAGCGCAACGTCGCATGATCATGGTTGAAACTACCAATGAGCAAGGTGAAAAAGTGACTGTGCTCAATGGTTACTTTCCTCAAGGCGAGAATATTAATCATGAAACTAAATACCCCTACAAGCGAAAATTTTATCAAGACTTAATGACGTACTTAAATGAGCATCATAGTAATGAAGAAAATATCATTGTCATGGGAGACATCAATATTTCTCCTATTGATTTAGATATTGGCATTGGCGAAGTTAACCGTAAACGTTGGTTAAAAACAGGCAAGTGCTCCTTTCAACTAGAAGAGCGTGAATGGTTAACGCGATTAATGGATTGGGGGTTCAGTGACACTTTCCGTCAACTACACCCAGATCGCAGCGAACGTTATTCTTGGTTTGATTATCGTTCACGTGGTTTTGATGATAATAGAGGCTTACGCATTGATGTTATTTTGGCAACACCCACAATGAGCGTAGACTGTGTAGAAGCTGACGTTGATTATGAATTACGGGGTATTGAAAAACCATCTGATCATGCGCCAATTTGGTCAACTTTTGAAAAATAAACTAGCCATGACTTTAGCACCTAACTACCTTTGCCCTCTTTGTCAGCAAGCTTTACTGCTTACTGACAAAACTTATCGTTGTGAAAATAATCATAGTTTTGATCAAGCAAAGCAAGGTTATGTTAATTTACTGCCGGTGCAATTTAAGCATTCAAAAGCCCCTGGTGACAATAAAAGTATGGTGATCGCTAGACGTGCTTTTCTAGATAAAGGCTTTTATCAACCACTTGTAGATAAGATGCTTACTCTTTATCAACAATACGGACAATTAGACGAGCCACTGCTAGATGCAGGCTGTGGTGAAGGTTTTTATAGCCATCAGCATAAAACCGCAACGAATCAAGTTTATGGCGTTGATATTGCTAAAGAAACCATCAAGATAGCAGCCAAGCGTTATCAAAACTGCCACTTTAGTGTCGGCACCTTATCTAAATTAAGCTTTGCAGATAATTATTTTTCTTGGCTAACATCTGTTTATGCGCCCATTTTGGAAACTGAATTCACGCGGGTGCTAAATCAAGGAGGTTACTTACTCACGGTAACACCTGCCCAACAACACTTGTATGAGTTAAAAGAATTGATTTACCACAATGCCAGTGAACATGATGTGACAAAAACGCCCATTAGTAACTTAACGTTAATATCAGAGGAAAGATTAACTTACCCTATGTGCTTTAATAATAGTGATGATGTGCTGAACCTTTTAGCCATGACCCCATTTGCATTTAAAGCATCAAATGAGCTTATTGAGCAGCTAAAGAGCACTCAAGAATTTAGTTGTCAGGCTGATTTTATTTTGCGGCTTTACCAAAAGTAAGTAATTAAAAATAAGGGATTTTATAAGGGAATTAATTTCTTTGAGCAAAAGTTAACTGAAGTAATTGCGCTAAATCGATATATCTTGGTTTATAAACCGCAAGTTTGCTTAAGTTAGCTTTTTGCCCTTGCTCTTTTGCTTTTTCTAAACCGTTTCGATACCAAGACGCTAATGAGGGAGGGAGAAACTTATCTGCTTTTACCCCTAATACCACTAATGCTTGTACCGGAATAGATAAAATAAACAAACCATACATTAACGCTTGTCCTAACATACCGACAGCGCTTTCCATGCTCCCCTGGCCAAACGGATACCCTGAGCCAAAATACAATTGCATGATAATAGTAAACAACGCTAAGGCAGGAAAGTAACGGCACACAAACCGAGCTATTTGTATTGATTGATAGTCAGCAAAATAACGCGCCAACTCGGGCTTCTCGGGCCAAGAGTTTAGGTAGCGTTGACCTAATTTGATGATTTGCACTACTGATAAGTTCATACCCTAACTATAGCAGTAAAGAAACGCTTGGAAAAGTGACTGTCGGAATTCTCGCTAGATTAGCTTGTAAAGAATTGTTACGCATAGCACTTTATTGCCTTGCATCAACCTTTTTTTGTTTTACAACAGCTATAATACCAATTGCACTAATTTATTGATCAACTTAGAGCTGCATTAGCGAGCTTAGAACAAACAAAATTTGTTAAACATAGTTATTCTATATTTCATTAAT
>JAPHTO010000046.1 GCA_026196955.1 Colwellia sp.
AACGTTTTTAGGCCATGAGTGGCGGGAATAACCGTAGCGCCTAACACTTTCATGCGCTGTACGTTGGGGAACTCTTTTTTAATATCTACTTCACCCATATGTATTTCACACGCTAAGCCAAAGTAAGCGGCGGCAGTGGCGAGTGCAACCCCGTGTTGTCCTGCGCCTGTTTCAGCAATTAATTTCTTTTTACCTAAGTGTTTGGCCAGTAAGGCTTCTCCCATACAATGATTTAGCTTATGCGCGCCAGTATGATTTAAATCCTCTCTTTTTAAATATATTTGTCCGCCGTATTTTTCGGATAGTCGGTGGCAATGGTAAACAGGAGTTGGGCGGCCTTGATAATATTTTCGAATATCACGTAGCTCAGAAATAAATTTATGTGACTTACTTATGGCGAAGTAAGCATCATTTATTTTTTTCATTTCTTCTTCTAAATTTGGAGGAATAAAGGCACCACCATATTCATTAAAAAAGCCATCTTTGTTTGGGTACTTTTTAAAATAATTCTCTTTCATTCTATTCCTCTAAAATTTTGACCTAGCCTAAAAAAAGAGTAAACAGCAAAAGGCTGTACAGCAAGCGCAAAGCAGCCTTTTTTATTAATCTAAATCAAGTAAATAGAAATGAATGTTGTGTTGGTAAAAATACAGCTATGCCTTTGCTGTTTGGCACAAAAATAGTTTGCTTATTACCTTTCAAATACGCGTTCAAAGGGCGGCAAAGAATCGAGTAATTGCTTGCCATAACGTTTTGTCACAATACGTTTATCCATTAATGTAATGACACCTTCATCCATTTCATTGCGCAATAATCTGCCACAGGCTTGCACAAGTTTCTTTGAAGTCTCGGGTACAGATAAGGTCATGAATGGGTTACCCCCTTTGGCACTAACATATTCAGCTTGTGCTTGCTCTACAGGAGAAGTCGGTACAGAAAAGGGGAGTTTAGTGATAATTAAGTTATTTAAATAATTGCCGGGTAAATCTAAGCCTTCAGAAAAGCTTTGTGTACCAAAAATAATGCTTTCTTTGTTTTTATCACAACGTTTTTTATGGTTTTCGATGATATGTTGGCGTGAATGTTCGCCTTGTATCGCAATATCGAGTGTGTGTCTATCTCTCAGCGCTTGCGCTACTTTTTCCATTTGCCAATAAGAGGAAAACAGCACCAAGGTGGCGTTACCTTGCTCTATATATTTTGGCAGCTTTTCAATTAACTCGTCGGTGAACTGTGTTGCACTGGGCTCGTTGCTCATGTTAGCGACAACAAGTTGGGCGTTGTTTTGATAATCAAAGGGAGAAGTGACCTGCTGATATTGGCTACCGTCGTTGTTTTTTAACCCTGCTTGAAAGCGAAAGTGGTCGAAAGAATTAAGTGCGCGCAATGTTGCTGAGCATAAAACAGCGCCTTCACATTGGCTCCATAATTTATCCTCAAGGGTAAAGCCCACTTCAATAGGAGAGGCGCAGATTAGATAATCTTGACGTGCGTTGCCTTTGGTTGGTAGCTGTTTTTGCAGCCATCTAGCCATTGGTGCGGCTTTGTCACTGTCCGTTTTTGCGTACATGTACCAAAGGGCTTGTAAATTTTCAAGTCGTTGTAGCATAAAGCCAGCTTCGCTTAACACCGGCTCGGCCAAATACATTTGAGTTTCACCGTCTTTAACGGATTCTATCAATGCACTGTAAAGTTTATTCAGATGACTTAAGGATTTTTTACTGAGTTCATCGCAATCTTCTGCCCAATTTTTGAGTGTTTTTGGAATGATGCCATTATCAAAGCGAAAGACTTGCTCATCACCTTGCTTGCTAAAAGTTGTATTATCATTGTGGTTATCGGCAAAGTAGACCTTGGCGTTGTTTTCTACAAAAGTCAGTACTTTTTGCATTTCTATTAATAAATCTTGGCAATCGTCACTTAGTTTTAATGCAGGAGAAATAGCACGTTGTGATTTGATCAGCTTAGCCATTTTATCACCGGTTTCTCGTAGTTTAGAAAGCCAATCAATTGCGCCACGCAAAGTAATACTCGCACTTGAGTGGTCACGTGTTACTTTGGGTAAATGGTGCGCTTCGTCAACGATATAAAAGGTTTCATCGGGCGTTGAGAGTATTCTACCGCCACCTAACTCAAGATCCGCCAACAGCAGACTATGATTAACCACTAATACATGTGCCTGCTCCATAGTTTCACGCGCTTTATGAAAGGGACAATGATTATGATCTGCCAATGTTTTTAAACAGCTGTGCTTATCACTTTGTATTTGCGACCAAATATGATGAGGAACTGGGTTTTTCCATGAATCAATATCACCATGCCAAGAGCCATCGCTCAAGGCTTTATGCATGGCATTTAATGTACGAATATCAGTGGCCTTAGGTTTTTCGGCGAAAGTAAAGCCCGCTTGAGGAGAGTCGGTAGTAACAGCTTGGCTGAGTTTTTGACGACAAACATAACGCTGCCGTCCTTTGACGAGTGCAAAATCAAATTTTAAATTTGCATGTTTTTTTAAAAAAGGTAAATCTTTATCGACAAGCTGCTCTTGTAATGCCACCGTGGCGGTTGATATACACACTTTTTTATCGCGTGCTAGCGCGAGCGGAATAGCCCCCAAACTGTAGGCGAGGGATTTACCTGTTCCTGTTCCCGCTTCAATGGTAATGATCTTTCTGTCTTTACTATATTCACCAGCAAGTGTTTTTGCTATTTCAGCAATAAGAAAGGTTTGCTGTTTTCGTGGATTGAAATTGCTTAAGTTTTCACCAATGGCTTTATACGATTGACGGATCACTTGTTTTAACTTGTCAGTTAACATTGCGCGGCGGTTTCCATAAAAGATCAAATACGATACACTGCTGTATATAATAACAGGTTTTTATCTGTGCACCTTAGTATTTTCAAAAGTTTTACTATTTAACCTGAACTCGGTTTAAGGAATTTTTAACTAACTGAAATACTTAAATTAAATTTTCAACATTATCTCTGGCTAGATAGTTTTGCTTAATTCAAGGCAAATTTACGCGACAATAGCTAGTCTATTGCAAGTGAATTTAACGCAGAAGTTAGTAAAAATAAAAGCTAGAGAGTAATTAATTAAGCTGAGATCAGGTTATTTATGTTAATTCAGTCGTCACATGCCATACAAAGTGGTTTTTTGCTAAGCCGACAAGTGCAAGACCAACGTCGAGCACAGTCGAAGGAGAAAACTTTGCAAATTACTCTTTGGCTTAAAACGGCTAAAGGTGCTCAAAAGCTGGTGATTGATAATGAACTGGCGGTGTTTTTTGTTGAACAGCAACAAGTAAATCAAGCCGAGGACATACTGCGCCAACAAGGTATAGCATTAGTAAAACAGCAAGCGTTAACGCTAAAAACCTTTGCTCAGCAGCCAGTGCATGGCTTTTATTTTGCCAGTTTAACGCAATTTTATCGCGCTCGCGATTGTCTAAAATCATCGCAAATAAAGTGCTACGAAGATGATATTCGTACTGATGATAGATATTTAATGGAGCGTTTTATTACCGCGGATGTTGATTTTGTGGTTAATAACCAAGTTAAGTGTAAAAAATCAGCAGAAAGCTTAGCGATCAAATTGACCATGTTGTCACTGGATATTGAGTGTTCGATGTCGGGAGAATTATATTCTATCGGTCTGTACGCTAACAATTATACTGAATATAAATGCGTGATTATGATAGGAGAGCCTCAAATTGACGCTGAATCCTACATTGTTTGGGTTGACGATGAAAAGCAATTATTAGTTGAGTTGCTCAAGCAAGTAGCGATTATTGATGCAGATATATTTATTGGCTGGAATGTCATTAATTTTGATTTTCGTTTATTGCAAAAGCGTATGGATTTTCACCAGCTTCTATTTGCCATTGGCCGAGATGGTAGCTCGCCCCGTTGGCGAACAAATAGTAATAATACCGAACAACAATTTATAGAAATTGCAGGGCGAGTAGTGCTTGATGGCATTGATTTACTAAAAACTGCCACCTATAGCTTTCCTAGTTTTTCTCTTGATAATGTCGCTAATACATTGTTAGGCATAGGTAAGAAGGTTGATGATGTTGACAATCGCGTCGCTGAAATCACCAATAATTTTTTGTATGATAAACCTGCACTTGCAGCATATAACTTAGAAGACTGTCGCTTGGTGTGGTTAATTTTTGAAAAAACACAATTATTAGCCTTTGCGCAACTTAGAGCGCAATTAACAGGGCTTGCCATCGATAGAGTTGGCGGATCAGTTGCCGCTTTTACTAATCTTTATTTGCCAAAACTTCATCGTAGTGGATATGTTGCCCCCAATATGGGGGATGGTGTTTCTGAGCTAGTTTCTCCTGGCGGTTACGTGATGGATTCTGTTCCAGGCCTGTTCAATAATGTACTAGTACTTGATTTTAAATCGCTTTATCCGAGTATTATTCGTACATTTAAAATAGATCCTATGGGGCTTATTGAAGGAATGAAAGCTTGCAATACTGATGACCATAATCATCATATTGCCGGTTTTGATGGTGCCTATTTTTCACGAGAACAGCATTTTCTGCCAGATATTATCACCTCACTTTGGTTAGAGCGCGATAAAGCGAAGCTTCAACATAATGCCGCTTTATCGCAAGCGATCAAAATTATTATGAACAGTTTTTATGGGGTATTAGGCTCTACAGGCTGTCGATTTTTTGATCCTCGTCTTTCTGGATCAATAACCAAGCGAAGCCATGAAATTTTAAAAACGACTAAAGCTTGGATTGAAGACGAGGGCTATCAGGTTATTTATGGCGATACAGACTCTATTTTTGTGCATGTCGGGGCTGATTTATCTTCTTCAGAAAGTAAGGCTTTGGGCAATGAGTTACAAGCGTTAATTAATATTAAATGGCAAGAAGCATTAGCCACTAAGTTTGATTTATCTTGTGAGTTAGAGATTGAATTTGAAACACATTTTACCAAGTTTTTAATGCCAACAATACGTGGCCGTGACGTGGGCACTAAAAAGCGTTATGCCGGTTTAGTTGTTTCGGATAAAACACAGCAGCAAAAGTTAATATTTAAGGGCTTAGAAAGTGTCAGAACCGATTGGACGCAATTGGCGAAAGACTTTCAGCAAAGTTTGTATTTGAAAGTCTTTAATAATGAAAGTGTTGATGAGTATATTAAGACAACAGTCGCTAAAACCTTAAAGGGCGAGTTTGATGATAAATTAATATACCGAAAGCGCATCAGGCGCAAGCTTCAAGATTATGTTAAAAATGTACCGCCACATGTGAAAGCAGCGCGTTTAGCAGATGAAGCGAATAAGAAACAGGGCAAACCTTTACGTTATCAAAAGCGTGGCTGGATTGAATATTATATCACAATCAATGGTCCACAAGCCGTTGAGCAGCTGTCAGCGCCGTTAGATTATCAGTTCTATATAGATCGACAGTTATGTGCTGTTGCTGACGCTATATTACCTTTTATCGGCACGAGTTTTGAGCAAATAGTTGATGCTCAATTAGGTTTATTTTAGGGGCAGTTTAGCACTAAGGAACATGATAGATTTTTTATTTCTTAATTTTAGTAATATAACAGGTGCAAGTTTGTTAAGTTCAGGTTATAACTATAATTAAATTTTAGATGGCTAGATAGCTATTTTATAGTGATGTTTAAAGGTTATTCAAATAATGAAACAAGATACAAAAATTGTGACAGCAGGGCGTAAGCCTGAATTTACTCAAGGTGTCGTTAACCCAAGTGTTACGCGTGCATCTACGGTAGTTTTTAATACCGTAGATGAAATGAATAATGCCTTAAAAAATCGTCATAATAATACTATGCTTTATGGGCGTCGCGGTACCACAACATCATTTGCCTTTAGTGATGCTATGACTGAACTTGAAGGTGGTGCTGGCTGCGCATTATACCCGTCAGGTACTGCTGCTATCACTAATGCGATAATTTCTTTTGTAGAAAGTGGCGATCATATTTTAATGGTTGATAGTGCTTATGAGCCTACGCGTGATTATTGCGATAAAATTTTAGCTAAAATGGGCGTAGAAACTACTTATTATGATCCTCTTATTGGCGCGGGCATTGAAAGTCTTATTAAAGAAAATACTCGTATTGTTTTCTTAGAGTCTCCCGGCTCAATCACTATGGAGGTGCAAGATGTACCTACCATAAGCAAAATTGCTCATCAGCATGGTTGTATTGTGATGCTCGATAATACTTGGGGCGCTGGTATTAACTTTAAACCCTTTGAATATGGAGTTGATATTAGTGTACAAGCAGCCACCAAGTATATTGTTGGCCACTCGGATGTCATGCTTGGCACTGCAACTGCGGTTGAGAAGTATTGGCCACAATTACGAGATAATAGTTACTTGATGGGCCAATGTACTTCTCCTGACGATTTATACCTTGCGCTGCGCGGGATTCGTACGATTGGTGTGCGCTTGAAGCAGCATCAAGAAAGCGCATTAAAAGTAGCTAATTGGCTAAAAACAAGGCCTGAAGTTGATACTATTTTACATCCTGCATTTGATTCCTGTCCTGGTCATGAGTTTTTTAAGCGAGACTTTAAGGGCTCAAATGGTTTGTTCTCTTTTACGCTAAATTGCGGTAATCGAGCAGCATTAACAGAATTTCTCGATAGTTTAACTCATTTTAAAATGGGCTATTCGTGGGGCGGCTTTGAGTCACTAGTGTTAGGTATTACTAGCGTTGACTCCATTCGTAGTGCGACTAAATGGACTGCAGAATTTCCCTTGATCCGTTTACATATTGGTTTAGAAGATGTTGATGACTTGATTGAAGATCTTGCTCAGGGCTTTGAAAAGTTTAATGCGAAGCTGTAATCTAGTTGGGTAATAACCTAGAGTATGCTTTTTAACTGGTGTACTTTAGAGTTGAAAATAGTCTTCTGTGGATAAATTTTAGCGCGAATAGCTGGTCAACCATTGAAGTATGAAGGGAGTTTCGGGTAAACTGTTTTTTTAAATCATCAGGGCTTGTTGAGCTTTCAAGTTGAAAAAACAATCAGCAAAACACAGCAGACCCAAGCAAAGCAGTAGTAAAGGTTATATGTCATATGGAATTGCATGAAATATCATTTGGGAAAATTATTGTCTTACGCGATGATATAGCCGAAGTTATTGTGGATGAAGGCGTTAATATAGACACTGACATGGTGACAGAAATTCATACTTGCCTCTTATCTATTTTTGCCAATTCATTTTCATTGCTAATCAATAAAAGTAATTCATATTCCACTCAGCTAGATGCTTTAATACAATTTGGGGAATTACCCGCTATTGATAAAATAGCTGTGTTTGCACCCAATAAAATGGCAAAATTAAGTGCCGATTTTGCTGCTGACATTCCTAGCTCTGCAGATCTTAATATTCAAGTTTTTACCGATAGAGATGAAGCCTTTGCTTGGCTGATTTGATATCCTGAAAAGGTCTTGAATCAAATCTTTTTAAGGTTAGATCCAAGACTGTTTGTTTTATGTTACTTGGTTATTTTCCTAACAGTGTAAATATTTTCTTAGCGATATCGGTATTGTCTTGTGCACCATTAAATAAGTCACTCTGCTTACCAAAAGCAAGTACCGGCACATCAATTGCCGTATGCCCACCTGATGTCCAACCGCTGTTCGTTCTCATATCCATAATAGCTTTTACTTGTTTTAACAATGCTCGCTCAACAGGTGAGTTCTTTTTGTTTTGGTAGATATTGGTACTTTTATTTAATTTAGGTGAGTCTTTTGTAGTGATAAGTAGCTTCATCTCTTTTCGAGTTAATTTGAAGTTAAACAAGTCACTAGCGTAGTCGGCACTAATCTCATTTTTTGCTAATTGTTTAGCGATATAATTAACCGAATGTTTCATGGTGCGTAAATGTTCGGCATCCCATCGATATTTGCCGTTAGCAGCAAGTGTGAAGCCACCTGTGCTGTGATCTGCCGTTACAATCACAAGTGTGTCAGGGTGATGCTCAACAAAATGTTCAAGGTATTCTAAGGTTTTTGCCATATCATCCATTTCAGCCATGGCATCGCTAATATCATTGCCATGTCCAGCCCAATCTATTTGGCTGGCTTCAATTAACATGAAAAAGCCATTGTCTGGGGCGTTATCATGCTGCTGCATATCAGTAAGATGATGAACGGCTGCTTTAGTCATGGTTGATAGACGATGTTTATTACTATCATCTAGTGCCCAAGGTAAACCAACATCGGCGAATAGACCTAATACAGGTTTACTTTTTGGTAAATCAGCTAAACCTTGATAGTTATCTAAATAGTGAAAACCCGCTTGCTTAAATTCATTCACTAAATTGCGATCTTCTCGCAAAAAGAATTTCCATCCACCTCCAAAATATAAATCAGCTTTAATGCCGTCATCGATATAACTATCTGCAATGGCATTATAATTTTTACGATGTTCATTATGGGCTAAATAGGAAGCAGGTGTGGCATGGTTAATTTGTGATGTTACCACCACACCGGTTTTTTTACCTTGCAGTTTTGCCCATTCTAATACCGTTTGTACTTCTTTTTTATTAACATCAACACCGATAGCACCGTTGTAGCTTTTTACACCAGAAGCAAGTGCGGTTGCGCTTGCCGCTGAATCTGTCACGACACCTGAAATTGGGGCAGGGTATGTACTAGATAACCCTCTTAGATGGCGATCAAATACGGTTTCTTCTATCTCAGTCGTTTCTGGATTATCGATAAAATAGCGGTAAGCCGTGGTGTAAGCAGGCCCCATACCATCACCAATAACCATAATAATATTTTGGGGTGCGCCAACCGCTTGTTGTGAATCTTGCTGCTGTTTAGGAGCCTTAGATTCAGTAGGCGCTGTGCTTACACAAGATACACTAAGCAGTGATAGTGCTAATACAGGTAAAATAAATTTCATTGAGTATTCCAATTTTTACAACTAATTATTTAGATAATTCGACATCAACCCAGACAAGTCGATGGTCTGAAGATGCTTGTCTATCTTTAATGAGACGGTAACTTTCTTGTTGCTTTTCAGGCCAATATACACCAGAAGCGATCAGTGTAAAACCTATTGTAGAGGGGAGTACGTAATCAGCTCTCATACCCCAGTAGGCTGTGTGGTATTTCGAGTTCTTATTATCAGCAGAGTGTAAATCACCTCCGCTACTTGTAGGTTTGGGATCTTGAATTTTGCTATCACGTAAAAGAGCGTTTATTCCTTGGCTCGTCTTCGTGGTTATAGCATCACCTTCATCGGTAGAAGCATTTTGATCGCCTAAAATGACAAAAGCTTGCTCTGCAGCTAAGCCACCTTTATTACCTAAGTCATCATAAATGTAATGACCTTGTTCACCATTAATATAGTCAAGCCAAAATCGAATTTCGTCATGATTTCGCTTGCCATTACGATCTTCTGGGCCATCAAATACCGGAGGAGTAGGGTGGCTTGCTAAGACATGGACCGTTTTACCATTAACATTTACAGGAATATCCCAATGGGATTTAGAGGATAAACGTAAAGCTTGCCATGCTTTTTCGCTATACCAAGGTTGTTTAGTGATAGGGTCAATCGGCTTTAGTGCATTAGGCATGTCATGCCATTTAAAGTGCTGAAAGGTTCGAATAGCTTTTTCGTTAATGGGGTATTTAGATAATAACACCATGCCGAAATGCCCTTCAAAATAGCCAAAACCATGAGTATCACTGGGCTGTTGGTTTGCTTTGCCATCATTATTTACATCATGGTTAATCTTTACGCCAGTATTTACAGCGCCTTGGTAAAAATAAGGGAAATTAACACCAGCTTGATTATTTTGGCTTTGAGCTAGGTAATGTGTGAGGAAATGCTGAATATTTTCATGGCTGTTATTAACTCGGTCAAACTCGTTGAGCAAAATAATATCTGGGTTTGTGCGTTGAATAATTTCGGCAATATTTTTGATTTGCTGATTATTTTGTTGCAAGGCTAGCGTTAATTCGTTACCTGTGACGTTTCGGTCGCCACTTTTTTTATCAATGTAATTAAGGGCTTCCATACTTACATTAAATGTCGCAATTCTAAGCTTTGTGGGAGATTCTATTGCCATCGTTTTGTTTGAAATTGCCATACTTAAAAGAAAAATACCGCCTACTAAAAATGAGATGATAGTAGCGGTTACTTTTTGAGAATAATTTATCACTTTAACCCACAGCCTCTTAAAATAAAATCAGTCAAAAAATGCGTTACATGCTCAATGTCACCTTCTTCATAATCAGCCCTATTCATTATGGTTAAAATTTGATTATCAAAATCTGCATAATGTTGAGTTGATGACCAAATAAGAAAGATTAAGTTGACGGGATCAACACATTGCATTTCTCCGTTATCGATCCAACACTGAAATATTTTTGCTTTTTCTCTAACCCATTGACGTTGATACGTGCGGGCAAAGTCCTTTAAGTGTTGTGCACCTTGTATAATTTCCATGGCATAAATTTTTGAGGCTTTAGGGTTTTTAAACGACATAGTTACTTTTGCCCTAACGAACTTTTCAATAGCCAGTTTAGGACCATCTTCAGGAGTTATGTCGCCAATACCTTCATCCCACATATTCAGTGTTTGCTCTAGCACAGCATGATAAATGTTTTCTTTGTTTTTAAAATAATACAGCACATTTGCTTTCGGTAGTTTTGCTTTATCTGCAATAGATTGCACCGTAGCGCCTTTGTAGCCTTGTAATACAAATTCATCTTGTGCAGCCGCTAAAATCTTTTCAAAACTTTTAGCTCTAATTGTTTGTCGTTGTTTTTTTTGCATTTTAAGTTCGTTATTTTTGTTATCTGCATTTTTTAAAGCAGTGATTATTTCTTATTTTGAAGAAAAGTTATAGTCAATCTTTAAAGCATATTGATTATAGAAAAAATAAATATAAAAATTTTGGTGCTACTTATCTTGTCCATTTGGTTTGTTTTCTTTTTTATAACATTACATTAGATAGCTACATCTATTCAACTGTATAAAAATAAAACTTGACCTTATGGTAAGTTTATTTGATTTGTAGATGATTTTTAATTAAATTGTAATAAATCTGTTGCAAGATGTGTTTAAAAGCAGTTAATCACAGCTATTGCTTTTAGCAGTTTTTTTGTTCAAGACAAGCCATTTATTGTCGTGTCATGATGAAAGCTGTGTATTGCATCACAGTAATAATAATAACGAATTTCAAAACACTAAAGGAAACTACAAATGAAAACCCACTCTCTATCACGCATTACTGGCGCGTTAGTTGTTGCGCTTGGTTTATCTCTACCTGCTATGGCGAATACTACTTCCGCAATAAAAGGGCAAGTATTTGGTCCTCAAGGAAATCCAGCTACAGGCACTCAAGTAACAATTATACATGTACCGTCAGGTACCACTAAATCTGCCGTTGTTAATGAGGCAGGGCTTTTTACCGCTAAGGGACTTAGAGTTGGCGGTCCGTATAAAGTTATTGTTGATTCTGATAAATTTGAAGATAAAACAATAACAGATGTCCATTTAACGCTTGGCGAAACTTATCCTTTAGATGTGAAGCTGCTTAGCCAACAAGACATGGAAACTATTGTCGTCACAGGAAGAGCGATTAGTAATTTTTCTGGTGGAACAGGTCCAGCGTCACATTTTAATGCGGAAGACTTAAAAAGTGCTCCTTCAATAAATCGTGATATTAAAGATATTGTTCGTCTTGATCCGAGAATCTCAATCGATGAAAGCCGAAGTGATGCTATCTCATGTGGTGGTGGTAATCCTCGTTATAACAGTTTGACAGTAGATGGCGTTCGTATGAACGACAGTTTTGGTTTAAACGATAATGGCTATCCTACAACGCGTATTCCTTTTTCTTATGACTCAATCGATCAAGTCTCTGTAGAGCTTGCTCCTTTTGATGTTAAATATGGTGGTTTTACTTCTTGTAATATCAATGCGGTTACAAAATCAGGTACCAATGAAGTTCACGGTGGTGTATTTATTGATTACACCAACGATTCAATGAAAGGTGACAGTATAGAAGGTGAGCATCAAGAAAACGGCAGCTATGATGAAAAGCGTTATGGCTTTAATGTGGGTCTGCCATTAATTGAAGATACACTATTTTTATTTGCTTCTTATGAAAAGTTAGACGGTGCACAATTATTTGAATATTCGCCAATGGGAGGTGACGATCCGCAAGTTACTCAAGCGGATATTGATCGTATCAATCAAATTTCAATTGATAAATATGGTTATAAAGCAGGAGGCACACCTGCAAGTTTGCCAGTTGATGATGAAAAAATCTTAATAAAGTTAGATTGGAATATCAATGAAGATCATCGTGCAAGTCTAATCTATAACTACAATGATGGTTTTAAGTTAGATCAATCTGATGAATGGGGTATGACTTTAGATAACCATTTCTATGAATCTGGCGCAGAGTTAAAATCAATAGTTGGCTCAGTTAACTCTGATTGGACAGATAATTTCTCTACTGAAGTAAGAATTGCTCATACAGAATTAGAAAATAGACAAATCTCCTTAGACGCAGCCAGTGGTTTTGGTGAAGTACAAATTAGACATAACGGTACCACCATTTTTGTAGGTCCAGATGATTCTCGTCAATCTAACGAAATGAATTGGGAAAATACCAATTTTAAATTTGCGGGTAGTTATTATTTAGGCGAACACATCATTACTGGTGGGTATGAGTATGAAACTCTAACGGCGTTTAACCTATTTATGCAGCATACCATAGGTGAGTTTCGCTT
>JAPHTO010000133.1 GCA_026196955.1 Colwellia sp.
CCGTATTAACAGAAATATTGTCAATTGTAATTCGTGTTTTACTTGCTTTAGCCGTAAATGAATGGAATGGCAATAGAGTACAAACCGAGAGAGCTAACGAAGCAATACAAAATATCATTAGTGAGATTGATTCAAATGTTAAGTTAATGGGCTTCGTTAACAAAAACAATAAAGCCGTTATTGATTTAATGAAAAACGATAGTATCGCTGCTTCAAGTGAAGACAATAACCAGCAATTTTTACCTGGACTGCAAATACAAGACACAGCTTGGAAAACTTTGCAATCAACAGGTGTTTCCGAGTATGTACAATACTCAACACTTTACACATTATCCAACCTTTACTCACTGCAAGAAATTTATAAAAAGCTGGGATACAATTTAATCCAAAATATTGCTAACCATCGTATTTTACTCTCTGTTAAAGAGAATGAGGTATCAGAATCTATTGATAGTAAAGTTTTTACCGCTGATATGGTGTTAATAGAGACTATTGAAAGTGAGCTATTGAACCAATACACAAAAACTTTAGCGCAACTTAAAGATAAAGAGAAATAAAAACAAGCAAGACTAATATGAGCTAAAAAGAATTTAGCTCATATCTAAGCTGACAAGAAACTCTAACGAACAAAGATTTTCTCTAACCGCTCAAGCATGTCAGTATCTTGCTGAGATAGTTTTCCTAACTGTAACCAATCAACTAGTTGTGAAGTTAGATCAATATCACCGCCAGATAACATTTGCTCTTGCATCAACTCAACTTGCACCGCCATACGCTGCTGTGCATACTTTGCTGGCGATTCTGCTTGAGCTAAAATCTCTATGGCTAACACTTTTGTTTGTCGCGCTTCTAGGTTGGCATCACCCTTTATAGAGACTTGTTCCTGTAAACGTTTTTGCCAAAAATTATTTACCTGAGAAAAATGTTTATTATTGGTAATATCGGCAAGTTCAGCTTGGGCAAGCTCTTTAAGCAAGGCAAATAGGCTTTGCCAACTTTCCCGCTGTTCTTGCTCTTTTTGCTTCGTTAATTGCTCTTGCAAGGTTTTAATGAATGTTTCAATAGTATGAGCGACACTCTTAATAACAGGTTTATTAGCAATAACGGATGTCAATAATGCTTCTGCGTCTTGTTTTGCTTGATTAAGCACTACTTTGTCTGCAACATTACCAAGCTTCTCTTTGATATCAGCTAGGCTTTGATTAAACTGCGCTGCTAATTCGGCTTGGGCTTCATGTTGCTCAGTTTTAATTTGCGTACGTCTGGCAAATATTTCATCATTAACTTGTCTAAATTCTTGCCAAAGCTTGTTTTCTTGGCGCGAGCCAGCAAAGCCAACATCTCGCCATTGCTGTTGTAGTTGTTTAACTTCTTCTATTGCTTTAAAAACATCCTCAACAGTCAACTGTTGCTTAGCCTGAAGGATCAACTCTTGTTTTTTATGACTATTATTTTCATGAAAAGCTTTTATAGCCGTTTTTACCGGATGTAAAGTCTGTTTAAACGTATGTTGAAGTTTTTGATATTCTTTTCTATCAACCTCGCCTACTTGGCTCCAGGCTTGCTGCAACTTGTTTAGTTGACCATCAAGTTGCTTAAAGTTTGCAGCTAGCTCTAGCGCTGTTTTTTCAACAGCTTGGCTTTCTGTAAAGGCTTGAGCGATTTGCGTTGCCTGAGAAATAATCGCTTTACGTTCCAGTAAATTTTGCCCTCTAAGCTTTTCTTGCTCTGCATAAAACAATCGACATGGCGCAAACGCTTGCTCACAGGCTTGATTAAACTGCTCGTTTAGCGCTTTATCCACATCTTCATCAGCATGGCCTAAAGAGTTCCATATTTTTCTATATTGTTTAACCTTGTCAGCTTGATCATTTGGATTATCTAGCGGTGTTTGCACAAGGGCTGTGATTTCTTCAAGTAATTGTTGCTTACGCGGCGTAGCAATATAATGCTCCCAATCACTAAGCTCAGACATTTTTTCGCTAACTTGCTCAAAATCGCGTTGAAGTTGATGCTGCTGCTGTTCTGATAATAGTGTTAAATCTTTCTTAACCCCTTTAAACAAGCCAAAACAGACTTTGAACTTACCGTTAGTAAGCAAACGTTTTATATCAGCTAATTTTTTTCTAGTTTGAGAAAAAAGTTTCTTTTGCTCGGCTACTAGTGGTTTTAATCCCTGTCCCCAATGACCAGTGATTTCTTTATGCGCATCTTTGATCGAAGTAGGCAGCACACCAGACGCTTTACGTTCAACTGCTTTCCAGTTAATAAGCCAGTCATTATATATGCTCTGACGCTCATTAAGCTCTTCTATATTTTGTGGAATAGCCAGTTGCGATATTTTTGAAATAAGGTGAGTGGCTTCGCTGACTGATTGCGCTATTTCAGGCAACTGCGTTAAACGCTTAGCTAGCTCTGAGAGCTGACTAACGTATTTAGCTTGTTCAGTTTCATTTAAAACACTACTTTCCACCTCTTGTTGAAGGCTAGCAAGCTGCTTGCTAAAAACAACTTCATCTAAGCTGTTATCTTCAAAAACGGCTGTGGTGATCACTTGGTTAATATCAGCAATCACTAAATCAAAATGCTTTTTCGTTTCTTGCTTATCAATAAATAATTGCTCAGCAATCCTTTCTTGCTGGTACGCTTCTGCTTTAGGAGCAAACAGCTGCATTAACTGCGCGCCGATCTTTTGATACTTTTGTGTTAATTGCGCTTGTTGCTCTTCAGCCAAACAGGTAAAAGATTCTTGACCTTGCTGCCATTCTTTTTCAAGTTCACTACGTTTGTCTTGGTAAAGACCATAGTCATTAATATCTTTTAACGCTAACAATTTAGATAGCACCAGCTGTAATTGTTTCTGAAGTTTTTTCGGTTTTTCTTCTGCTATTAACAGCTGTTCGATTTTTTCAGCAAGCATAGCGCTAACTGCTTTGGAGGCTGATTTCTTTTGCAGTTTAGTTAAAAAGCTAATATCGGATAGTTCAGTTATTGGTAAGGCTAATAACTGGCTTTGAACGGCTTGCTCTTGCTTATGAGTGAATAATTGTGCAAATAAATGCCCGATATTCTTTTTCTGATTTGGCTGAGCTGATTGCAGGTTTTGGTGACTAAAAATAGCTGTGACTACTTGAGGATCACTTTCTTTTTGCAACCATGGCGTTAAAAACACATCACAACTTGGCTGTTGTATTAAATCTTGTTTTTGCTGAGTACTTAAACGAATATTATGCTCATTGGTTAAAATACTAATAACTTGATCAAAGGCGAATTGTTTAACACTTGCGTTATCATTTTCATGACTTGCTAACAGGTAAATATCAAAGTCATTTAGTTTTAATAACGCAGCACGACGGACTAGCTCACTGCTATCAGTATTGAGCAATGCAAGTAACACCTTTTTGTCATCGGCATTAGTAATACTAAGCTCTTCATTAATTGCTGCAATACGAACATTGCTATCTTTTGCTTGCCATTTGTTCTTTTTAGTAAATAAACGAGAGAAAATCATAAGAAGTTTTTTATTTTTAGGAAAATGTTAATAACAATTAGTGATGAGTAAATTACCTTCAGCTGCGTTTTAAAGCTCAGTAAAGTGGGCAATATCAGGTTTTACACAAGGGGTAATTGGCTCATCTTTAGCCGCAGTAGAAAACTCTGCTTTTAATTGACGCTTATTTTTATTGACTATTTTGCCGTCACTACCAATAGATAGCATTTCATCACTATTTAGATGACGTGCTTGGTAGGCCATAATTAGCTGTAAAGCGGTGTCTCGTTGTGCTTTGTCGACAACCGTGCCTTCAGGCCATTTTCCGGTCTCTGCTGCACATTTTAAGCGTAAATACATAGCTTCGGGCATATTTTCAATGGTGTTTTCTAAATTCATGGTGAGCCTATTTTTGACGCTTAAAGAAAAGTAAACGAATGCGAATAACGATGTACATAATAAAGCCTAAAGCACTGCAAGCCATTGCGGTTGTATGTTGCCATGTGCCTTGCTCGACATTGTCCCAAAACATAAACAAGAAGCCACCGCAAAACAATAACATGGCTACAAAAGAATAATTCATTAACTTTTGCCCTTGATTGATACGATTTATTCTATTTAGACTGGCCATTTTTTCAGCATCTAAATCGGCTAAAATCATATTACAATGACTGCACTGTTTGGCTTTATCGGAAATTTTTTTCTTACAACCCGGACAATTAATTACCGCCATTTCAATAAACTTTTGTAATGCTTTAAATTACAAATATTCTACCTTTTTTAGCGCAAAAAAAAACGTCCAATAGGACGTTTTTTATGATTTAAATTGTCTTATGAGAGATTAATATCACTACTTTGAGACTTTTCTAGACGCTCTTCCCAAAAAGTAGCGCCTTTAATATCTAATTTTTTAGGATCAAAGCTGTATTTTTCCACACCAGCTTGTTGTTGTTGTTCATAATCTTTAAGCGCTTTGATAGCAGGTTTAGACATAAAGAAAATGATAATGATACCTATTATATTTAACCAAGCCATCAGACCAACACCAATATCACCTAGACCCCAAGCTATATTAGCGGCTTTTATCGTGCCATAAAAAGTTGCAGTCATGATAACAACTTTTAAGAAGAACACTGCCCCAGGAAGCTTGAATGTACGTTTGATGTAGTAAATATTATTCTCGGCAATAAAGTAGTACGCCAAAATCGTAGTAAAGGCAAAGAAAAACAATGCCAAAGCAACAAATGGTTTTCCTACGCCAGTAAACACACTCTCAACAGCAATTTGAGTATATTGAGGACCATTGGCAGCAATATCACTGGCAACATTTTGTACGATAAAAGCATCACCAACGCCATGGACATTATAGGCACCGGTAATGATGATCATAAATGCGGTTGCCGAACAAACAAACAAGGTGTCAATATAAACTGAAAAAGCTTGTACTAAACCTTGCTGTGCTGGATGGTCAACTTCAGCCGCTGCAGCTGCATGAGGGCCAGTACCTTGACCAGCTTCATTAGAATATACGCCACGCTTAACCCCCCAACCTATTGCTGCACCAACGCCAGCCATAGGGGTGAAGGCGTCACTAATGATCATCATAAATGCTTTAGGCAGCTCAGTAATATTTAAGCCAATAATAATTAACGAAATCAAGATGTAAGCTAATGCCATAAATGGCACCACCACTTGAGTGAAATTAGCGATACGTTTAATACCACCAAAGATGATAAAACCAAGTAATAAAACAATACCTGTTGCCGTATAAAGCTTAGCGTAGCTGATCACACCAATGGCTGTTTCAATACTGCCGCTATTTGAGAAAACCTGCTCAACTGCACTACCTATGGTATTTGATTGTACTGTTGGTAATAGCACACCCGTAGCAAGAATTGTTGCAACGGCAAAAATCCATGCATACCATTTTTGCCCCATTGCTTTTTCAATATAGTAAGCTGGGCCACCATGATATTTACCATCGTGCTCTTCTTTATATATTTGTGCATTCGCTGATTCTATATAAGCAGTTGCAGCACCAAAAAATGCCACAACCCACATCCAAAAAACAGCACCTGGGCCACCAAAACCAATAGCAGCTGCAACACCAGCAATATTACCCGCGCCAACTCGGCCAGATAAAGAGACCGCTAAGGCTTGGAAAGACGAGATCCCCTGCTCTGAGCTTTTTCCTGACATTAATAAGCGCCACATTTCTGAAAATTGTCGGATTTGAACAAAGCGAGTGACTACAGTAAAGAATAAGCCCGCGCCCAAACACAAATAAATGAGTGCTGAGCTCCAGATATAGCCGTTAATAGTATTGACAAGTTCTTGCACTTGAAACTCCTGATTTTATTGTAATATATTTTTGTTGTTATATTTATTTTCTTCAATACAGCTTAACAAATTATCTAAGATCATCAACCATATGATAAATACCAGTAAGGAAGTCGCGCCCCAATAAACTACTGCGCATATCAGACCAGCCGACACTGTAATCAGGTAATAAATCATTATCTTTAAATGGCATCTCAATGGTATAAGCTAAACACTTAAATTGATTACCTACCCAATTTGTACCCACGGTTGGGTTTGCTTTACCTGGCGCGTCCTTATCATAACCAATGTCATCTTGAAATTCTGGTGTGATAGCAATTAAAATTTCTTTAAATTTATCTTCTAAAGCTTTATGACGGGCATCGTAGTTAACCACACCTTCACAACCGGCAACAAAATTTACTGGCAGGGCTTCATCGCCATGAACATCTAAAAACATGTCTACACCCGTTTCAAACATCTTTTCTCTAACAAGATACACTTCAGGGCTACGTTCCATGCTTGGCTCTAACCATTCACGGTTAAGGTTCGCACCCACTGCATTAGTACGTAAATGACCTCGCACACTGCCATCAGGGTTCATATTTGGCACGATATAAAATACGGCCTTATTTAATAGTGCTCTTGCAACACCATCGTCTTCATCAAGTAATCTATCGAGAAAGCCTTCAATAAACCATTCAGCCATGGTTTCACCCGGATGTTGACGGGCAGTTAACCAAATTGTTTTTTTCCCCTCGCCTTCTTCACCAATTTTGAGCAAGCTCATATCCCGGCCATCTAAGGTTTGACCTAATACTTGTAATTGGCAATCAAGGTGCATTTGAGCGTTATGCAATAAATCTTGATGACGTTCATAGCTATAAGGGGAGAAATAAGCGAAATAAACTGAATCATACTCAGGCGTTAAAGTGATAGTTAACTTTTCACCATCATAAGTGGTAGGTACACGAAACCAATGATCTCTGTCGTAAGAGGCTACGGCTTGATAATTTTCCCAGCCTTCAACATAAGCAGCTTTTCCAGCGTTGGTTAGATGAATCACATGCTCTTGACGTTCATGCGAGCGGCTAGCATTGGTTTGTAGTTTAAAATGGAACCATTGATAAAAGTCAGACTGATTGTCATGTTTAATTTCACACTGAATATTACCTGGATCGTTTGCGTCAATTACGCGAATATTACCGCTATCAAAATTATCAGTAATTTGCACTGTTTGAGTTTGCATAAAAAATAGCCTTTGCTTCTAATTCAAAAAGATGAAAGCCACAGTGTACACAAACACAAGCGAGATCACTATAAAGATCGCAGATAAAGGCCAAGCTCTGAAGAATATCCCATAGATTTACCAATTATGATATTTTCTTCATCTACAACATAATAACTTGGATAACCACTGATGGAAAAACGGTGCTTGATCGCTTCATTTCCCAAAGCGATTGGAAACGTTAATTGATGCCGTTTAGTAAAATTATTAACCTCGTCAATACTCGAATAATCAAGCGCGACGGCAATCACATCAAGCTGATCATTTTTTTCATATAAGGCTTGTAAATTACCAATACTGACATGACAAACTTGACACCATGGCGCAAAAAAATAGATAACAGTTGTCTTGCCTGTTGAGGAAATATTGACTGTTTTATCCATGAGCGTTGGTACATTACTAATGGCATTATCTTGGCTTGCTAAAACAACATCGGTTGAAAGCATACTCGTTTCACGAAAAAATGAGAGTGCTTGAAAAGCGAGAAAGAAAATTAGCGCTTGAATAGCAAAACTACGTAACAAAGGGCATTCCTTTATAAATATCAACTAAACTAGATTAATAGACCCGATCACCATTAATTTATTACAGCCGTATTATAAATAATTTTTTCAATTGCTTTTTAGCCAATGTAATAAGATTTGACTATTGTCATACCAATACTTCATATGCAATTGCACACCATTTTCTAGCTTCAACTCCAAGGGGATTGAGTGTTGTGGACTAAAGCTAGGATCTGTACTGCTAAGAAAAGAAATTTCATAAGCATTACGAGTAAATGAAGTAGTGCCCTGATATTGATAATTAACCATATTTCCCCAGTCATTCATAAAAACAAAGTCTGAACTCCAACGATAAACGGTATCTGATTGCTTAGTGAAGACTAAAGTACCGCGTATATTAGCAGATAAATTAATGCCGTTTTCTTCATAGCTACTTAATTGCCATTGACCTGTAGGAAAATAAACACTTGGCTCAACGGCACGAGGACGGCTCTGCTGCTTGTTTGTACTAATCGATGTGTTGTCAATTACTGGCTGCTCAGTCGATATTGGCTCAACTTTCATTTTATCGGCTTGGTTAGGAATTTGAGGCTGTGTTGCCGTAGAGTTTTGAGGTAATAAGCGTGGCACTAATAATAAACCACTCCCCAAAATGATAAGAATAATTGACGGATTACTGACATTGAGTTTTATGCCAAAACCTTCGACATGATCGCTATGACTACTTTCCTTTTTTCTCATCACAAAAAGGATCAAACCTATCACTATCAGCGCACAGCCTACAATCATTACGATTTGGTCAAATGTTGTCATAGCCTACCCCAAGTATCTTCCAATTAACAAATGAGTCTGAAAAAACTAAATCTTTAGGCTCGCTCATTTTATAAGAAGATATTGTTAAATAGGCTTTTTTGCTCACTACATTACCTTCAATAAGTTAACCTCATTGATAAGTATAGACACAATTAGTAATAACAAAGGGGAAATATCCCTTAATTTTGACCACTTAGCTTCGTAAAAAGGCTCGAAAGAATCTAATAGTAATCAAAATATAAGGGACTTATTCAATTGAAATGTTAACTTATATTGGTTAAACCATTCATATAAGGCTGTAATGCTGTTGGAATATTAATACTGCCATCCGCTTGTTGGTAGTTTTCCAAAATGGCGACTAAAGTGCGCCCTACCGCTAAACCTGAGCCATTTAATGTGTGTAATAGCTCAGGCTTATTGGTGTCACTGTTTCTATAACGCGCTTGCATGCGTCTAGCTTGGAAAGCGCCCATATTAGAACAGGATGAAATTTCACGATAGGTATTCTGTGCTGGCAACCACACCTCAAGGTCGAAAGTTTTAGTCGCACTAAAACCGACATCACCACTACAAAGCACCATAGTTCGATAAGGTAACTCTAACTTTTCTAAAATGGCTTCAGCATGACCTGTTAATTCATCAAGCGCTGCAAAGGAGTTCTCTGGTTTAACCAATTGTACCATTTCAACTTTATCAAACTGATGTTGACGAATAAGTCCTCGAATATCGCGGCCACCAGAGCCTGCTTCACTACGAAAACAAGGGGTATGCGCCGTCATTTTAATAGGTAATTCAGCTTCATCAACAATGTCATCACGTACTAGGTTTGTTAGTGGTACTTCTGATGTAGGGATCAAAGAGAACTTTTTATTTGATAAGTCAGTGTGAAATAAATCTTCACCAAACTTAGGTAACTGCCCTGTGCCATATAAAGAATGGGCATTAACTAAATAAGGGACATACATTTCTTGATAACCGTGTTCTTCTGTATGCACGTCGAGCATAAACTGCGCTAATGCGCGATGCAATTTAGCGATTTTTCCTCGCATAACCACAAAACGCGTACCAGCAAGCTTAGCGCCACTTTCAAAATCTAAGCCTTTTTCGATAGCAACACCTAAGTCAACATGATCTTTTACTTCAAAATCAAATTCACGTGGGGTTCCCCAACGCTTAACTTCAACATTATCATCTTCATCTTGACCAACAGGCACAGACTCATCGAGTAAGTTTGGAATGGCACTAGCAATATCATTAATCTTGGCAAGCACTTCATCTTGCTCAGCTTTTGCCGCGTCTAAATCATCACCTAATTGGCTTACTTGCGCTAATAGTGGTGCAATATCTTCACCACGTGCTTTAGCTTGACCAATAGATTTAGAACGAGTTTTACGCTCATTTTGTAATTCCTGAGTTCTAACTTGAATAACTTTACGTTGTTCCTCTAACGCCTTCAGTATTGAAGTGTCAAGAGTAAAGCCACGTTTTGCAAGTTGTGTAGCAATATTATCTGTATCTGTTCTAAGTTGTTTTGCGTCGAGCATAATAATTCACGTATTTATCTGATTGAAATTTAAAGTTAATTTGTTTACTACAATATGTAAGGCTCAAAGTTAAATTGCATCGACAATTCAACCTCATAATAAGCAGTCATACTATTTGGCTAAACTTGAGACTAAATAAAGACCAAGTCCAGCAGCCGCTATACACAGGGAAACATTTAATAATATATTAATACCTGCTTTAAGCACATCACCTTGTTGTAACAACAACAAGGTGTCTAACGAAAATGTTGAAAAGGTGGTAAAAGCACCCAAAAAGCCAATGCCCAATAACGTTCTATGAATATGAATGTCTAATAACTCATGTTCAATTAATTGGTAAAGCACTCCCATCACGAATGAGCCTGTGATATTAACCATCAAGGTAGCAAAAGGGAAACCTTTTCCTAACCAATTAAGGACTAATTGTGAAATATAAAAACGCAGACTTGCTCCACAGGCTCCACCTAGCGCTACAAAAGCATATATTGTGAAATTACTGATAGAATTAGTCATAACGCTGTTCACTACTCTCTTGATTCATACGATTAAGGTATTCAAGCTTTTCTTTTAATTGCTTTTCTAAACCGCGTTCGCTTGGCTGATAAAGTTTTGTATTATAACCTAAATCAACTGCTGAGCCACCTTTTGACGCTTGTGCTAATGCTTCGGGGAAATAATTTTCTCCCGCAGCAAAAGCATTTACTTCATCATGAGCATAACGATAGCTGACCCCGTGCCCTAAAGCTTTGGTAATGTCGCTGGTTGAGTTTTTTAAATGCTCAGGAACATCTAAGCTCGACGTTTGCTCTGCCAGTGCCAGTGCCTGATTAAAGGCTTTATAAACCGCATTACTTTTAGGCGCTAGCGCCATATAAACGGCTGCTTGAGCAATAGCTCGCTCTCCTTCACTTGGGCCAACTCTATGATAAGTATCCCAAGCGTTAATCGCTAGCTGCATAGCACGCGGATCAGCATTACCAATATCTTCACTAGCGATAGCAAGTAAGCGTCTTGCAACGTAAAGAGCATCACCGCCACCCGTTAAAATTCGTGCATACCAATATAATGCCGCATCAGGGCTTGAGCCACGAACAGATTTATGAAAAGCACTGATCAAATCATAAAAGGCGTCACCACCTTTGTCGTAAAGTGCCACCTTAGAGCCAGCAACTTGATTTATTAGCTCAACGGTAATCGTCTTATTATTATTTTCAACGATAACACTATCAAGGCAGTTTTCTAATAAATTTAGTAAACGTCTAGCATCACCATCAGCGCGATTTAATAAGCTTTGTTTAGCATCCTTATCAAGCAAAACAGTAATATCTTGCTCTTCTTTAAGGGTCATCACTGTGCGGTTTAATACTTGTGCTAAATCGCTTGCAGCGAGTTTTTTCAAGGTATAAACCCGTGCACGAGATAAAATAGCTTGGTTTAACTCAAATGCAGGGTTTTCGGTAGTAGCCCCAATAAAAATAATAGTGCCGTCTTCAATATAGGGTAAAAAAGCATCTTGCTGTGATTTATTAAATCGGTGTACTTCATCAACAAAAAGTACAGTGGTGTTATCATTATTGTCATTGCTTGCCCTAATTTTGGCTTGCTCAATGGCTAAACGTATATCTTTAATGCCTGAGGTAACCGCAGATAGCCTGATAACTTTTGCGTTTACATGGTGAGCAATTATTTCAGCTAATGTCGTTTTACCACTACCTGGTGGTCCCCAAAAAATAAGCGAATGACAATAGCCCTGCTCTATCGCTAATCGTAGCGGTGAATCTGGGGCAAGTATGTGCTGCTGGCCAACATAGTCAGCGAGTTTTTGCGGTCTCATCTTCGCTGCTAATGGGGCCGTACTTGACGAGTTATTAGCAGTTTGGCTTTGCAAGTCATCTTCTTGAAAAGCTAACAAACTTGCTTGTTGATGTTCTTGATTCAAAGTATTGCCCTAATTCATCACTATCGTTGATCATCAACTTGGGTGTCTGGCGGCACGACAAAATTGAATATTTCTTTGCTCGGCGCTTGTTGATCATTAAAAGCAGTTAAGGTGATATGACTTAATTGCCCTGTAGCATCAAGAAAAGAAAACTCACTTAGCTGGCCACCTTGAGCGGTTGTATTAAATGCCAAAGTTAAGCTTTTTATTTGACTATTAGTATCAATAGCTTGAATAACAAAGATTTCTTTATCGTCTTTATTGCGCTTCACCTTTTGACTTACGGTATATTGCTGCCATAACGTTTCGTCTTTACTGGTCAGTAGCAGGATCGGCGTACGTGCAATAGCGGCAGATAATGCATAAACGCTAACCTGCTCTATCCAAGGGTTATAAAACCAAACATTGCTACCATCAGAGACTATCGATAGTTCATCTGGCGCAAGCACCTGCCAATTAGCCAAATTTGGCTTGCTAATAGCAAGCTCTCCAGAGCTTTCTTCGATAACCTCGCCTGCCTCACTCAGTACTTGTTGACTAAAATTTGCAGTAAAAAAGTCAAGCTTACTTAGTTTGCTCATTAAAATGCTTTTACTTGCACTTACCTGCGCTTGGCTAACTTGCTGATCATCAGTAGCCGCTATGGTGGAAAGTTCGTTGCTTTGAGCAAAAGTATTAGCTGAAAGGCTCATTGCCATGGCTAAAGTCATTAATTTTTTAAAGTGGATTTTCATTAATTGTCTATTCTTGATAAATATTGTTGAATGCGAAAGTTTGCTTAATTAATCTGTTGCTGATGGTAATACAAGGTATTGCAACACAGTTAATCTCTAACTGGCGGTGGTGCTAGTACTTCACGGGCACCATTGTGGCCTGCATTTGATACAACCCCTTGAATTTCCATTTGCTCAACAATTCTAGCGGCACGATTATAGCCAATTCTAAATTGTCTTTGTACACTTGAAATAGAAACACGACGCTTTTCTGTAACAAAATTAACCGCCTCATCATAAAGCGCATCTAGCTCTTCATCACTACCTTCTGCTTGCTCTCCGGGTAATAACATGTCTTCATCACTACCACCGGCTAGAATTTCTTCTATGTAATTTGGCTCACCACGTTGTTTCCAGTCATTCACAACGGCATGCACTTCATGATCGTCAATAAAAGCACCATGAACACGCGTTGGCACACCAGTACCCGGCGGTAGATAAAGCATATCTCCCATACCTAATAATTGCTCAGCGCCTTGCTGATCTAAGATAGTACGGGAGTTTAAGCCAGAAGAAACTTGAAATGCCATACGCGTAGGAATGTTAGCTTTAATTAACCCGGTAATAACATCAACCGAAGGTCGTTGAGTAGCTAACACTAGATGTATACCGGCAGCACGTGCTTTTTGGGCAATACGAGCAATAAGCTCTTCAACTTTTTTACCGACGATCATCATCATATCGGCAAACTCATCTACGATAACCACAATACTTGGCAATTTTTCTAATAGTGGTGGCGTTTGATCAAGACCATCACTTGGTTGCCATAACGGGTCAATAATTGGCTCACCTGCTTCAATAGCACCGAGTATTTTTTTGTTATAGCCTTTTAAATTTCTAACGCCTAGCGCCGACATAAGTTTATAGCGACGTTCCATTTCACCCACACACCAACGCAGCGCATTAGCTGCATCTTTCATGTCTGTTACCACTTCAGCCAGTAAATGAGGAATCCCTTCATAAACAGAAAGTTCAAGCATTTTAGGATCTATCATGATCAAGCGAACATCTTCTGGTGTCGACTTATAAAGTAAACTGACGATCATGGTGTTAACACCAACCGACTTACCAGAGCCTGTAGTACCCGCAACGAGCAAGTGCGGCATTTTGGCAAGATCAACAACCACTGGCTCACCCGCAATATCTTTACCTAAGACCATAGTCAGCGCCGAGGCAGACTCTTCGAAGGCGGGACAAGAGATAACTTCACTTAAATGCACAACTTCTCTGTGCTTATTTGGCAATTCAAGACCAATAACAGACTTACCTGGAATGACTTCAACGACACGCACACTTATAGCAGAAAGTGCACGCGCTAAATCTTTCGATAACGATGAAATTTTACTTACCTTCATACCCGGCGCTAAATCAAGCTCAAATCGAGTAATAACAGGGCCAGGATAAACAGCGACCACTTGTGCTTGTACTTTAAAATCGAGTAATTTAGCTTCAACTAAACGACTAACCTGCTCTAGCTCTTCTTTATTAATCGGATTTTGTGCTTTATCAGGTCTATCCAATAAATCTATTGAAGGCATACCTGCAAAAGTTTCTTCTGGGCTTGCGACTAAGTTTACTTGGCTAGCATCGCTGCTACTCTTCACTTCACTATTGCTTACGTCTTTACTATCATCAGCAACATCAAGTTTTTCCACATCGGCAAAGGCAGCGGCAATTTCCGTTTCACTGACATGCTCTTGCACATTACCTGCAACAGGCCCTGACATTAATTCATTAATATCAACAAATGGTTCAATCACCTCATCAGTTTGCTTTGCCGTAATAATGGCGGGCAATGATTGACTTGGTTGCTCATCATTATCATCAACCGTTAAATCTTTTGCTATTTTGGGTTTATCCGCTGATGGCTCAACACCAAATTTATCTTTAATAAATTTAGGCAGTTGCTGTAAAAAGACCGCGCCAGCAATGGTGTAACGACCAACATTATCAATAAAATTCAACCAAGAAAAACCTGTTAACAGCACAAAACCTGCACAGGTAAACATAAGAAAGATTAAGGTAGAGCCAACAAAAGAAAAGTAAGGCAAAAATGACTGACTTAACACGTCACCTAAAATCCCCCCCGCAGAAAAATAGAATAAATCATCAAAGTTCATACTGGCTAGCGAGGTAATACCAAGATAGAACATAAAGAAGCCAATTAGTTTTAGACCTAACGTTAAATAGTCTAACTGCATTAACTGATGAAATTTTTGAAACAATAGCCAGCCTAAAATTGCGACAACAAAAGGCAAGGTATAAGCAATAAAGCCAAATAAATTTAATAATAAATCGGATAGATAAGCGCCAACAGCGCCACCAAGATTTCTCACTGGCGTTTGGTAACCTGTTTGCGCCCAACCAGGATCCGCAGCATCAAAACTAAATAAAGCCAGCATTAGAAACATGGCAAAAACACTAAAAAAGAGTAAGCCTGTTTCAAGCAGCCGCTGTACGCCACTTAACTTTTTAGTTAACGGCTCATCAAGTTGATCATTTTCAGATTCACTAAAAGGTTGGTCAGTATTTTTCACAAGTTCAGAAGACAATTATAATTCCATGGTAAAACAGGCATTAGCAATAATAGGTAAAATAACAAATTATCGTTTGATTGGTAACATATTAGTGGATTTTATTTCATCCATCACCACATAAGTTCTGCTTTCACTGACTGCTGGAAGACGTAACAAGGTCTCCCCTAATAACTCTCTATATGCCGACATATCTTTTACCCGTGTTTTTAACAGAAAATCAAAGTTCCCTGAAACTAAGTGGCACTCTTGAATAACATCGAGTTCATGAACGGCCGCGGCAAAATCATCAAACACATCTGGACTCGTTTTAGTTAAGGTGATCTCTACTAGCACCAACAAGGCTACATCTAACTTTGCAGGGTTTAAATTAGCTTGATAACCAAGGATATATTTCTCTTTCTCTAAACGTTTAACTCTTTCTAAACAAGGCGTTGGGCTTAGACCTACACGTTTAGATAACTCAACATTGGATAATCGGCCATTTTTTTGTAACTCAGCTAAAATGTTTTTATCAATGCGATCAGTTTTTTTTGCTGTTAACGAGCTCATTTTTATATATCTCTAAAAAACTACAGTTAATTAGCATTATATATCGCAACACTTAAAAATACGACAGGTTATTCCACTCAATGACACTTATACTAGTCGTATCTAAAACAAGTCACATCTCAAAAGAAGTGACGCAACATTACAATAAGTTAACCTTAGGAGAGCATATTATGATTATTGGTGTACCTAAAGAAATTAAAAACCATGAGTACCGTATTGGCTTAACACCTGCTGGTGTTAAAGAATTATCAGTGAATGGGCATGACGTCATTGTTGAAAATAACGGCGGTGCTGCAATTGGTTTTGAAAACGAGCAGTATATTGCTGCCGGTGCAAAAATTATCGATAATGCTGCAGAGATTTTTGCCACTGCTGACATGATTATTAAAGTAAAAGAGCCACAACCTGTTGAATGTAGAATGTTACGTCCGGGTCAAATTTTATTTACTTACTTACATTTAGCCCCCGATCCACAGCAAACAGAATTATTAGTTGCTTCTGGCGCAACTTGTATTGCTTATGAAACAGTTACAGCGGCCTCAGGCGGTTTACCTTTATTAGCTCCAATGTCAGAAGTTGCGGGCCGTATGTCTATTCAAGCAGGTGCTCACGCATTAGAGAAAGCACAAGGCGGTTTAGGTGCTTTATTAGGCGGTGTTCCAGGTGTTGCTCCAGCGAAAGTATTAATTGTTGGTGGTGGTGTTGTTGGTACTCAAGCGGCTCGTATGGCTGTTGGTATGGGGGCAGATGTTACAATTTTAGATCGTTCATTACCTCGCTTACGCCAGTTAGATACAGAATTTGATGGTCGTTTAAAAACCGTTTATTCAACTGCCGATGCAATGGACAAACTTATTGTTGAAGCTGACTTAGTTATTGGTGCTGTATTGATCCCAGGTGCTGCAGCGCCTAAATTAGTGACACGCGAACACATCAAAATGATGAAAAAAGGTGCTGTTGTTGTTGATGTTGCCATCGACCAAGGTGGTTGTTTTGAAACGTCTAAAGCGACGACACACCAAGAGCCTACTTATGTAGTTGATGATGTTGTTCATTACTGTGTAGCAAATATGCCAGGTGGCGTTGCGCGCACTTCAACTATGGCATTAACCAATGCCACCATGCCATTTGCAGTAACTATTGCTAACAAAGGTGCAAAACAAGCCTTGTTAGATGATGAGCATTTACTTGCTGGCTTAAACGTTGCGGGTGGAAAAATCACTTATAAGCCGGTGGCTGATGTTTTAGGATACGAATACGTTGACCCTAAAGCTGCTTTAAACGCTTAATATTCTCTTCATAAAACAATTTTAAAAGAGTACAAATTTTTTATTTGTACTCTTTTTTTTACTATCTGTTATTTATTATATAATAATCTTGCTATACACCCTTGATAGAACCCCTTATCATCCCAATCAATTAAGTTATTATCACATTATCAAAACAAATTTCGGAGAACTCTTTCATGAGCGACGTTAGACATTGCCCACTACTTATTTTAGGCTCAGGCCCTGCAGGTTATACTGCTGCAGTATATGCCGCACGCGCAAATTTAAAACCTGTCATGATCACAGGTATGCAACAAGGTGGACAATTAACAACTACGACAGATGTTGAAAACTGGCCTGGTGATGCTGATGACTTAACAGGCCCAGCATTGATGGAACGTATGCAAAAACATGCTGAGAAGTTTGATACAGAAATTATTTTTGATCATATAGAATCGGTAGATTTTTCTTCAAAGCCTTATAAATTAACAGGCAGCAGCGAGTACACTTGTGATGCGTTAATTATTTGCACTGGCGCATCAGCACAATATTTAGGTTTACCTTCTGAAGAAGCCTTTATGGGTCGCGGTGTTTCAGCCTGTGCTACTTGTGACGGTTTCTTTTATAAAAACCAAAAAGTTGCTGTTGTTGGTGGTGGTAATACTGCCGTTGAAGAAGCGCTTTATTTATCAAATATTGCCAGTGAAGTTCACCTAGTTCATCGCCGCGATACCTTCCGTAGCGAAAAAATATTGACCGATCGCTTAACCGAAAAAGTTAAAAACGGTAATATTATTCTTCACACTGATCGCACATTAGATGAAGTATTAGGCGATAATATGGGCGTTACCAGCTTGCGTTTAAAAGATACAAAATCTGATGATATTGAAGTTATCGACGTAGCAGGTGTCTTTATTGCCATTGGTCATAAACCAAATACCGACATTTTTAAAGATCAACTCGATATGAAAGACGGCTATTTAACTATTCAAAGTGGAACACAAGGTAATGCCACACAAACCAGCGTTGAAGGCATTTTTGCTGCTGGTGATGTTGCCGATCACATTTATCGTCAAGCAATCACTTCTGCTGGTGCCGGTTGTATGGCAGCTTTAGATGCTGAACGCTACCTTGATGCCCAATAAAATCTAAGTTTACACTGTCTATATGAGCCAAGTATTATATCAACTTAACGATGATAACTTGGCTTTTCCTGCTGTAAGTTGCGCCCTCGCAGAGCCAAATGGCTTGTTAGCTGTGGGTGGCGATTTACAACCAAAGCGGTTAATCAATGCCTATAGCCAAGGAATATTTCCTTGGTTTAGTGAAAATGATCCACTCATGTGGTGGTCTCCCGACCCAAGAGCGATTATTAAGCTTAACGATTTACGTATCAATCGCACCTTAAGAAAAGCAATTAAAAAAACACCGTATAAAATCACTTTAAACACTGCGTTTGAGCGTGTGATCAAGCATTGCGCTGATGCACCTTTTCGCCATGATGACACTTGGATAGTGCCTGAAATGCAAGAAGCTTATACCCAGCTTCACCAGTTGGGGTACGCTCACTCAATTGAAGTTTGGCAAGAATACCCCGCCACTGACAAGTCACCGAGTACGCAAGCATTGGTTGGTGGTTTATATGGAATTGCCATCAATGGCTTCTTCTCAGGTGAATCTATGTTCTATTCGACACCTAACGCGTCAAAATTTGCGCTGGTGGCCCTAGCGAAGCTATTGACTTCTATTGGTGCTGATTTTATTGACTGTCAACTGCTAAACCCTTTTTTGCAAGATATTGGGGCTATAGAAATTTCACGCCATGACTTTGTTGCTTTAAAAGAAGCTGCTATAACTAAAGTAACCACAGATAGTTTTTGGCAACCTCGAGAGATTTTCATCAACGAAGATCAAAACTCAATTAAGTAATAGTGGTAGCAGTATGAATGACACAAGCTTTAAAATTGGCATAACGCAAACCTTCCCCTGTAGTTATTTGCTTGAGGAAAAAGAGCGTTTGCTTATTGCGGTAGATGAGCGATTGCAAAATAATCACAGTTATAGCTTATTAATGTCAGAAGGTTTCCGTCGTAGCGGCGATCAAAGTTATCGCCCTCATTGTCCTCACTGTAACGCCTGTAAATCTATTCGTATCTTAACCGAACGATTTCAGCCGTCAAAAAGTCAAAAAAGATCACTAAAGCGTAATAATCATTTTATTATCAAATATTCTTCTGAACTTAAAAGTAGTTATTACCCTTTATATGAGCTTTATATAAATAACACTCATCAAGAAGGCAGCATGTACCCTGCCAATATTAAACAATTTGAAAGTTTTCTCAGTAGTAAACTCAGTAAACAGCTTTTTATTGAAACTTGGCATAAAGTTGACGAGGAAGAAAAGCTCATTTGTGTGGCGGTAACAGATGTGTTAATTAATGCTTTATCAGCCGTTTATACTTTTTACCATACCGACTATAAAGCGAATGGTTTAGGCGTGTTTTCTATTTTAACGCAAATTAATTATTGCCAACAGTTGTCCTTACCTTACCTTTATTTAGGCTATCAAATAGATGAATGCGAAAAAATGAATTACAAAAACCGTTATTTTCCTTATGAAAAGTTTGAAAATGGCCAATGGTTACTCACTGAAAAAAATGCCACGTTAATAAAACAAGATGAAAAACAGTCAATAAAGGGCAAGAATAATAAATAAACAAGCACAAAGCTTTACTTTGGGCGTGCAATTAGGCATCATTCGCGCAGCTTTTTTTATCAGCTACAAAATCTAACAATATTTATGGTTTTTTAGCTAGTTTGCACAACATATAGAGGTTTAGCGCCCCATGGCGAAAGAAGAAAATATTGAAATGCAAGGTACGGTTTTAGATACCCTACCTAACACTATGTTCCGAGTTGAACTAGAAAACGGCCATGTGGTCACCGCTCACATTTCGGGTAAAATGCGTAAAAACTACATTCGTATTTTAACTGGCGATAAAGTAACGGTTGAATTAACACCATACGATTTATCGAAAGGTCGCATTATTTTCCGCGCTAGATAAGCTTTATACTTTATAAGTTTCAGTATTAACTGAGCTTTAAAAACATAAAAACCAGCACTTTAGCTGGTTTTTTATGAAATAAATACAATTAGCTTATAGACGAATTTTAGCTACTTGGCATTTCAACATGAAAAGCATTTAATTTATTGCCGTCTAAGTCTCGAAAATAACCTGCATAAAACCCTGCCATTTCACCACGTGGTCCTGGCTTGCCTTCACAACTTGCACCTAATTCAATCGCTTTTTGATAAAAGGCATCAACTTTATCTGTTGAGTCGAGCATGATCGCAACCATAGTACCGTTACCAACCGTAGCCGGCTTGCCATCAAAAGGTTTGGTAACAGACACCCCGGGTTGATCCATGCTAGGAGCCCAGGCAACAAATTGCTCTGTTTCTAAAAACCGGCCTGCGCCAATAGTGCCAAATAATGCATCGTAGAATGCAACTGCCTTTTCTAAATTGTTAGTACCTAAGGTGACATAACCAATCATGTGAAATTCCTTCTTTTTAAATAAATTTTAGGGGCTGTTGACCTTTTCTGTTTGTTTTTGCAGCAGTTTATTAGCCTTTTATACAAGGCAGAGCTTATGTTTCGTAGTCGCTCTACGCTAATAAGCGATAACGCAGTAGAAATGGCTAATAAA
>JAPHTO010000160.1 GCA_026196955.1 Colwellia sp.
AATGCGCTTATAAAAATAAGCGCATAAACATGAAACACTAAGGGAATAACATAACATTACTGATAAGTAAGAGTGCTCTTTACTGAATAAGTTCAAAGTATTTTTAAAAAATGGCTAAAAAATTAAAATTTCTTTAAATTTATTATTGCTCGTAGCTGGGCGAGTAATATAAAAGCTGCAAATTTATTGAAAACTCTGGCATTATTGTCATCAGTACCTTCTTTTATACTTATTATTTTATGTCTTTTATTAAGCCTCTTTGTGCCACAGCAATGTCTGTTATGCTTTTATCAAGCTGTGCTACACCTCCTCCTAAAAACCCTGAAAATATTTGTGAAATATTTAGAGAGCATCGAGATTGGTATTTTGCCGCTAAAGATGCCAGAGAGCGATGGGGGGTGCCTATCCATGTACCGATGAGTATGATGTATCAAGAAAGCTCTTTTAAGCATGACGCTTTACCACCACGAGATTATTTATTAGGTTTTATTCCTTGGGGACGAGTCAGTAGTGCGTATGGTTATTCGCAAGCGAAAACCATGACCTGGGACGATTATGTACGTGAAACAGATAACTCTGGAGCTGACAGGGATGATTTTGATGACGCGATTGATTTCATGGGCTGGTTTATCTATAAAACACAAAAGATAAATGGTGTGTCTAAATGGGATGCATATAACCAATACTTAAATTACCACGAAGGCTGGGGCGGTTATAAGCGTAAAACCTACAAAAAGAAAGCATGGCTTGTGAAAGTAGCACGTAAAGTAGACAATCGTGCTCGTCGCTATTCTTCACAATTAAAGAGCTGTGAAGCGGACTTAAATCATGGTTGGCTATGGCGGTTATTTTTTGGCTAAAACGGAACTTGTTTGATTAATGAGCAGAGGTTGGTGGTAAGGCATAAAGCTTGCCACTTTGTTAATTTTATTATGAAAAAAAAGCAATATTGCCTGCTAGGCAAGTAAATCAATGCTTATGTAAAATCAATTTTTTTTAGCTAAAAAAAGATGACTTTTTTGTTAAAAAACTGTTGAAATAGCTAAAAGCTGTAACCTATGGGCGTTGACCTTGTTATCCACAGAAATTGTGGAAACTCCAAGTTGAAACTTTACTTGTGGATAACTTTGTTATTAACTTTTTAGCCAAGAATAATTAACCAATTTATGATTAATTATTCTTCTTCAACTTCTTCACTGATGAAATACTCAGGCATCACACGAACTGTTTTGATCATATTACCTGTAACATCGACTATCTCAACAGGGTAGCCAGCAATACGAACGCTGAGCTTGTTTTGAGGGATATCTTCTAAGTATTCAATAATTAACCCGTTTAGAGTTTTCGGGCCATCGGTTGGTAACTGCCAAGACATTTCCTTATTAACGTCACGAATGCTCGCGCTACCATCGACTAAATAACTTCCATCTGGTTGTAGGGTTACTTCGTCGCTCGCTGTAGGTGTCATGGTTGTGGTAAAGTCGCCAACAATCTCTTCTAAAATATCTTCAAGTGTTACTAATCCTTGTATATCACCGTATTCATCAACCACAAGACCTAGACGCTCTTTAGCGTGTTGAAACTTCAACAACTGAATATTAAGCGGCGTACCGCTAGGGATGAAATACAATTCTCGCACGGCACGTAATAAGGTTGCTTTGCTGAATTGACTTTTAGATAGCAGTTTTAATGCATCACGAGCATGGATATACCCCACTACATCGTCAATATTGTCACGATAGAGCAACACCCGAGTATGGTTCGCTTGGGTTAATTGCTTTTGAATTTTTTTCCAATCATCGTTGATATCAATACCGACTAGTTCACTACGTGGGATCATAATATCTTCAACACTGACTTTTTCTAAATCAAGAATGCTCATTAGCATGCTTTGATCTTGCTCGTGTAATAATGCGCCTGATTCGTTCACGACTGTTCGTAATTCTTCTGAGCTAAGACTGTGCTGCTCTCTTTGCTCTGAACTAATGCCGATAAGCGTTAAAATACCGTTGGTGATCCAATTCACCGTAATAACAAAAGGTAATAAAATTTTAAGTAATATAGACAGTACGATAGAGCTAGGAAACGCGATTTTTTCGGGATATAAAGCAGCTAGTGTTTTTGGTGTAACTTCAGCAAAAATTAACACCACTAATGTTAAGACTATGGTGGCAATTAACACACCAATATCTTCTGATATGCCGGCTTCAATAGATAAGCGTAATGCAATAATTGTTGCAATTGCAGAGGCCGCTATATTGACTAGGTTATTACCAATGAGAATCAAGCCAATAAGTCTATCGGGGCGACTTAACAATTTACTCACGCGTTTTGCGCCTTTATGTTTCTCTTTTTCAAGGTGTCGTAATCGGTAGCGGTTTAGCGACATCATGCCTGTTTCTGAGCCTGAGAAGTAGGCTGAAATAAGGAGCAGTATGCCAAGAATAATAAACAGCACCTGAGTTGATATGTTATCCAAAAAGGGGATCCTTTCGTTGCTTTTATATAGAAGAAACTAAGTTAAGTTCCAAGTTTTCGTCACGTTAAGATAGCAGAAACTCTTTAACGAATCGACTGCCAAAATATGACAAGGTTAATATCGCACTTGCTACTATGGTCAGTACTAATACCCTATGACCGCGCCAACCTTGTTTGAAATGGCCGAATAAAATAACGCTGTAGATAAAGAGTGCGATTAACGAAAGGGTGGTTTTATGAATATTTTCTTTGGCCAAAAAGCCTTCTAAAAACGCAAGCCCAATTAATTGGCTCGCAAATAAACAAAATGTACCAATGGCCAAAATAGTAAAAAGTTGTTTTTCAACCTGCATTAATGGTGGTAGGTGTACAACAGCTGTAAGGTTTTTACTTTTCAATTTTAGATTGATATAGGAAACTTGAAAGGCATATAAAGTAGCAATAATTAAAATACAATAAGCTATTAAAGCAAGGCTGATATGACTAACAAGAATAACCTTTTCAGCGACTAAGGGGATTGATTCTGTGCTAGGAATAAAAATTCTCACTAGCTGCCATATACCTGCAAAGCCGTATATTACTGGCAATAAAAGGTTCACTTTTGCTCGAAGTGCGACAATGGAAATTGTTATGGTGATTATTAAGCTGACTAATGAAATAACGTTAGGAAGGCTAAAGTTAATGCCATCTTGGACAAAAAATAACTGAGCATCATTAAATAGGTGAATAGCTATTGCGGTAGTCGCAAGTATTAACACACGTTCTAAATTAGGGCCAGAAGGATGGAATAAGCGAGATACAATTGCCATAGTGGCTAGCATATAGGCAAAAAATGCCATGCTTGATCCAATAACCAAAAAATCCACTTAATAAACTCCTAAAATATTGCAGACGCGCATCTCGTTGATTCTATCAGATAACATCATAAGTACCATGACAAATATCTCTTTGCTTGATATAGATTAAAGGACTAACTTTCTGAGCGGCTTTATTGCTAATAATGTGATTAATACCGCGCAAAAGACACCAAACCAATGAGGAAGAATTTCATGGGAATGTAGCATTTGATTGCTGATATCAATGTGATAAAAATTCAAACCAAAATCAAGTAAGGTTGCAAATCCAATAGCGCATAGTGCAACACCTAATAAGTAACGTATTAATACCGCGGAGCCCATCTCATTTTTAATGACTCCTAAGGTCGAAATATTAGTCGCAGGGCCTGCCATCATAAATACTAGTGCGGTGCCAGGAGATAACCCCGCCATAATAAAGCCCGCGGCAATAGGGGTTGAAGCCGTAGCGCAAATGTACATAGGAATAGAAATAGCGATCATGACTAACATGGCAGGTAAACCGCTGCCGTAACTAAGTAAAAATTCTTCAGGCATAAAAGTGCGTACAATAGTCGCGAAAATCAGACCTATTGCAAGCCAAATAATAATGTCGTCGATTAATTTAGTGGCCGCGTAATAAACACCCGTTTTAGTTTTTTCAATAACGTCATTAAAGAATGAAGGGGCAACGGCCTGCGTGTTATAGGTTGCTGTCGTTGCTTCACCAGAGCAACATGCACTGGCTTTAGGTGGCGTTTTTTCAATATTGTTTGTGGTACTGCAGCATGAGCTTGTGGCGGTTGCTTTAGTTGGCTCTTCTTTAGGTGTGCTGTTCGAACAACAGCTAGCTGTCTTTTCACTCGTTTGATTGGTTGCAGGCTTTATGGCTTCATCTTTAATGGTTCCAACAAACAAGCCTGTAATAATTGCTGACATAATGGCAGCAAATGGGCGATAAATAGCAAACACAGGACCGAGTAAGGCGTAGGATACTGACACAGAGTCAACGCCTGTTTCAGGTGTCGCGACTAAAAATGAGGCTGTGGCAGGCGCTGAAGCACCACTGCGTCTTAATTCTGTTGCAACAGGAATGACACCACAAGAGCATAAAGGCAAAGGCGCACCGATTAGAGCAGCTTTCACTATTGCTAATTTTCCTTTCCCTAAATGTTTGCTTAATATTTTGCTAGGAACCCAAGCTTTCATTAATCCAGCTATTAATAGACCCAATAATAACCAAGGGCTTGCTTCAGCGCTTAAATCGATAAAATTGTTAATAAAAAAGGTTAGTTGTTCCACATCTAGGCCTATGAAAGTTACGAGAAAATCAGCCTAATCATCATACCATGTTTTGCGTTGAAGTGGGTATAGAGTCGCCCACATCTTTCGATGTTCGCTAGCGATGCCTTCATCACCATTTTGCAGTGATAATCGTCATTTTTTATTGAACACTATAAAGTAAATCCCGTTCAGTAATATTTGGGTCTGTTGATCTTTTGAGATTGTTTTTGCAGCATTTTGTTGGGTATTTATACAAGGTAGAGCCTTTGTAATGTGGTGGTTCCACATAAAAAGGTGATAACGCCGTAAAAATGACCAACAAACGCTGCCCGAAGGGTTCGGCTAAAAACGTTTTACTCTTTGTTGAGTAGTATTTGCTTAGAATGACTAGGCTACACACTACTCGCCGCGATTAAAACGTTTTTATCTCGAACAA
>JAPHTO010000096.1 GCA_026196955.1 Colwellia sp.
CCCTTCGGGAGCTCATTAGCAAACTGATAACATCACAAAATTAATGAAATATAGAATAACTATGTTTAACAAATTTTGTTTGTTCTAAGCTCGCTAATGTAGCTCTAAGTTATACAATTAATTAGCCCGTTTGGTATGTACCATCAAAAATTTTTAATCGATTGACTCAATGGGAAAAGTTGAATCATTGCGCTTAGAAGGAACTTAGTGACTATGTGTCCTGAGGCATAATCACTAAGTTTCAACCTTGCTATTGGCTAAAACACTTGAGAGAGCGTTCACTTGCCTTAACCAACAAGCAAATGATAATCATTCTTATTTGCATCGTCAACTGTTTTTTGCAATTAATCTAAACTATTTTTTCAACTTGGCAAAAGCATCGGCAAAGGCATTGCCCATAGCGGCATTTTCTACTTTCTTAGGCTTAGCTTTATTATGCTGTGCATGATGTTGCCTACCCGGCGCCGCTTTCTCTTTTTTATTAAATTGTTTGCTGCGCCCTGCCTGAGGCTTATTAGCTGCTCCCTGCTCTTTGACTTTTTCATCAAGGCGCATAGTCAAACTAATACGCTTACGAGCAACATCAACCTCTGTTACCTTCACTTTAACAATGTCACCCGCTTTTACTAACTCACGCGGATCACTGATAAATTTATTCGTCATCGATGAGATATGTACTAAACCATCTTGGTGAACACCAACGTCAACAAAGGCACCAAAGTTAGCCACATTAGAGACAATTCCCTCTAAGACCATACCCACTTGCAGGTCAGCAATACTATTTACACCGTCAATAAAAGTGGCTGTTTTAAATTCTGGCCTTGGATCTCGGCTAGGTTTAGCTAATTCTTTGATAATACCTTTAATAGTGATTTCACCAAATTGCTCGGTTGCTAGCTCACTGATATTTACTTGTTGTAACTGCTCCGCACTATTAAGAAGACTGCTAATATCAAGGTTAAGTTGTTCAATAATACGTTCAACAATAGGGTAAGTTTCTGGATGAACTGCACATTGATCTAACGGATTATCACCGCCAGTTATACGTAAAAAACCAGCCGCTTGTTCAAACGCTTTTGGCCCAAGGCGAGCAACTTTCTTTAACTGTTTGCGATTAGTAAAAGTTCCCTGCTCATCGCGATACTGGACAATATTATTCGCCATGGTTTTGTTCAAACCAGCAACCCGCGTGAGTAATGCCGCAGAAGCGGAATTGAGATCAACGCCAACCGCATTCACACAGTCTTCAACAACATCATCAAGACTTTTACTGAGCTGACTTTGACTAACATCATGCTGATATTGACCTACGCCAATGGCTTTAGGATCAATTTTAACTAATTCTGCTAATGGATCTTGCAAGCGCCTTGCAATAGAAACGGCCCCGCGCAGAGAAACGTCAAGATCTGGAAACTCGTTGGCGGCAAATTCTGAAGCGGAGTAAACCGAAGCGCCCGCTTCTGAGACTAGCATTTTTTTCGGCCTTGCTTGCCCAGTTGATGAGTCAAATTGTGCTATAACATCACTGGCTAATTTGTCACTTTCTCTTGAGCCAGTACCGTTACCAATAGCGATCAATTCAACTTTATGCTGACGACAAATAGTGACTAAAGTACGCACAGATTTATCCCAATGATTCTGTGGCGCATGTGGAAAAATAGTGGTGGTGTGTAGCAGCTTACCTGTGGCATCAACTATGGCAATTTTGCAACCCGTACGCAGGCCGGGATCTAAGCCCAGTGTGACTTTCGGTCCTGCGGGTGCTGCCATCAATAAGTCAGACAAGTTTTCCGCAAACACTTTAATCGCCTGTAACTCTGCTTGCTCCCGCAGTTGCGTTAATAGCTCATTACTTAAACTAACACTTAATTTGCTTTTCCATGCTAAACGTACTGTGTTTGTTAAAAAGTTCGCCGCGGCTTGTTGAGTTAACCTTAATGTTAAATGCTCACTAATAATGTGCTCCGCACTAGAAACAGCTGTTTTCTCTTGAGTAGGGTCAACGTCTATTTTCAATTGCAAGAAACCTTCATTGCGACCACGCAGCATAGCCAACATGCGATGCGAAGGAACAGTTTTTAGCTTTTCACTATGCTCAAAATAGTCTCTAAATTTGACCGCCGCTTTCTCTTGTCCTTTAACAAGCTTACTGGTGAGGTGTGCTTGTTTAAGCATATGGCTACGCAGTTTTTGTAGTAAATTAGCATCTTCGCAAAATCGCTCAGCCAAAATAGCACTTGCACCCTCTAGCACGGCTTTAACGTCGCTAAAGCTCGCCGTTACCTCAGTATTTTCATCCAGAAAATCCTGAGCTTCTTGCTCTGGGTTAAGTTGCCAATTATTAAATAAACTATTAGCTAGTGGCTCTATTCCCGCTTCAATGGCAATTTGCCCTTTTGTACGGCGTTTAGGCTTATACGGCAGGTATAAATCTTCTAACCGAGTTTTGTTGTCCGCTTCACTAATTTGTTTCGCTAGCTGTGGGGTCAATTTATCTTGTTGCTTAATGCTCGTTAGAATGACCTGACGACGAGCTTCCAAATCACGCAAGTAGGTTAAACGCGTTGCTAACTCCCGCAAGTGGTTATCATCTAAACCTTGAGTCGCTTCTTTACGATAACGAGCAATAAAAGGCACAGTTGCACCATCATCTAACAGGGCGATTGCCGCATTGATTTGTGAGGGCTTAACGTTAAGTTCTTGAGCAATTTGCTCACTGATTTGCTGGGCAATAGCAGACATGGATTTACAGTTCCGACAATAATTAAACAGGTTATTTTCAATCTGTTCGGATCATAACAGAAAGTGGCTTAAGCGAATAAGTACTTATCGTAAATATCATCACCACTGTGCATTTTTCGCCGCTGACGAACTGACTTGTGTGGAACTAAGGTGCTAAATAAAAAAGATTCCAATTAGGCTAAGGTGGTGACAGAACAAATTAATCAAGCGAGTTGAAAATAGCTCAAAGGTGAAGAAAATCATGGCATAAGTCTGATTAACCCCAAATTTTCAACCCGAACTCTACAGCTTCCTAAGTTTTGTAGCATAAGGAGGTGCTGCGTTTTTTAGCTATAGCACAGGAAGCAGTAGTTGATCTGTAAGTGCGCTGAATAAGGATAATTAAGCGTTACCCACTATGACTCAATTTTAGAAAAACCAAATAGGAACAATTTTATGCTAACAGGCAAAACAGCGCTCATCACAGGCTCGACAAGTGGTATAGGTTTAGCAACGGCTCATACTTTAGCAGAGCAAGGTATCAATTTAGTATTACATGGTTTAATGGGCGACGAGGAAGGTACGGCTTTAGCCGCAGAGTTTGCCAGCAAATATCAAATTAAAACCTTATTTGATGGGGCTAATTTGATGGACAGCAATTCAATTACAACCCTTATCAATAAAGCCGTTAATTTCATGGGCTCTATTGATATCTTGGTCAATAATGCGGGTATTCAACATACCGAGGGCGTTGATACGTTTCCGGCCAGTAAATGGGACGCTATTATCGCCATCAACTTAACTGCCGCTTTCCATACGATCCAACAGTCACTGCCGAGCATGAAAACTAATGGCTGGGGTCGAATTATCAACATTGCTTCCGTGCATGGCTTAGTGGCATCGGTCAACAAATCTGCCTATGTGGCGGCCAAACACGGCATTGTCGGTTTAACAAAGGCTGTAGCCCTAGAGTGTGCCGAGCAAGGAATAACCGCCAACGCTATTTGTCCTGGTTGGGTAGATACCCCGCTGATTAATAATCAAATTAAAGAAGTCGCCAAAAGGCAGCAAGTTGAATTTGAGCAAGCAAAATACAACTTAGTCACCGCCAAACAACCACTGCCTGAAATGATGGATCCTCGCCAAATTGGCGAATTTATTTTATTCTTATGCAGCGATAGTGCGCGTAGTATTACCGGGGCCTCTTTACCTATGGATGGTGCTTGGACAGCACAGTAAAGCCCAAACTAACGGCGGTATATCTACGCGGCTCTAACAACATTTACGCGAATATAACGAGCATAAATAGAGTAAATTAACGAATAATAAGGCCTCACGATATACTCAGCTGAGGCTTTTTTATTGAATACATTGTATACCAAGTTATTTACATTGGTATTAGTAGGGGAACAACATGACTACAACATCTGGTGAACAGGTTCGTCGCCAAGTAATGGGTGACAGTTTCGTCGATAGGGCATTAGCGAATGCCGACGATTTTACCCAGCCCGTGCAAGATTACATCAATGAGCATGCGTGGGGATCGACATGGCAACGTGGCGGTATAGATCTTAAAACCCGCAGCTTAGTCACTATCGCCATGTTAGCAGCGCTGAAGGCACCGCAAGAATTAAAAGGTCATGTTCGCGGTGCCCTTAATAACGGTGCAACTAAAGAAGAAATACAAGAAGTGCTGTTACATAGCGCAGTGTATTGTGGTGCTCCGGCAACACAAGAAGCGTTTCGCGCAGCAAAAGAAGTACTCGATGCCCTTTGATACCCAGATAATTTAATGGCTATAACTATCAGCTCCGAATCTGGCTAGTGTTCAAACTTGTTAGTCGCTACACTAAGTGAAACGACACTTAACCAACGACTAGCAAGATGGACAATACATTATTTCAACAAGCAAGATTGTCTCGCGATGCCCGTTTTGACGGTCAATTTTTTACCGCCGTAAAAACAACAGGTATATATTGTCGACCCATTTGCCCAGCACCCGCGCCAAAAGAAACTAATGTCGAATACTTTACCACCTCTATTTCTGCCGCAGAGCATGGCTATAGACCCTGCTTACGCTGTCGACCTGATGCCGCACCCGACTCATTTGCTTGGAAAGGCAAAAATACCAGCTTTGAACGCGCCTTAACGTTAATCAATGAAGGAGTACTGACTTCTCAAAGCATCAGTCAACTTGGTGAACGCCTAGGTATTTCAACACGATATTTAAACACATTATTTCAAGAAAACCTTGGCACTAGCGTAAAAAATTACGCCCAACATCAACAATTAATGTTTGCCAAATCACTACTACAACAGACTTCCATAAGCATTACCCAAATTGCTTATGCTGCAGGCTTTAACAGCATTCGTAGGTTCAATGACTGCTTTCAAACTAAGCTGAAATTAACCCCTTCAAGTTTACGAAAAAATAAAATGGTCACCACTAACACAGAGACTATTACGCTTTTTTTAAGCTATCGTCCTCCTTATGCTTGGTCGCAGCTAAAAGATTTTTTGCAACGCCGAGCCATAGCGCCTATCGAATGGCTAGACGAGCACAGCTATAGTCGCAGCTTTACTTGGCCTGCAAATTCCGACAATGAAGTCTATGGACAATTTACCGCAATACACAAAGACGATAAAAACGGTTTCGAAGTAAACATCAGTATCAGTGATATCAATTATCTAATGCCCGTGGTAAGAAATATTCGCCGAATTCTCGACTTAGATGCCCCAATAAATAGTATTGATAGCCAGTTATCAAAGATACCTGGCCTTAACAGCCAACTATGCACAGGGTTGCGTTTACCCGGTACCTGGAGTTTATTTGAAGCTGGCGTTAGAGCCGTGCTTGGGCAGCAAATATCTGTTGTTGGGGCATTAAAACTCGTGGCAACGTTAGTGGCGCATTACGGCACAACAAAAGATGGCTTAACACTCTTTCCCCAGCCACAAGATTTACTAGGCCGTGAATTACAGGAGCTAAAAATGCCTGCCTCAAGGCGAGCAACCCTATTAAATTTAGCCTCATTTATGGCTGTAAACCCGCAAGCCTCACCTGACGAATGGCTAGCTTTGAAAGGCATAGGCCCTTGGACGATAGACTACGCAAAAATGCGTGGTTTAAGTGATCCCAACATTTGGTTAGGAAGCGATCTCGGGGTAAAAAAAGCGCTAAATCAACAAAATATCACCTTAACACCTAAAGGTGCTTGTCCTTGGCAATCCTATCTCACCTTTCAAGTATGGAATATATTATGAAAACAATCTTTGTAAGCCTTTTATCCACGCCTTTAGGTGAGTTGGGCGTTTTTGCTGACAGCAAGGCAATCTTTCGGATCGAATTTACCAATATGCTCAGAGATGAAGCTTTAATTAACCACAGCAATAAAAAAGAAAATGACTTAACGCAAAGAGCTAAACAACAACTTGAACAATATTTTGCAGGTGAAAGAACCGTCTTTGACTTGCCATTAGCACCACAAGGCACACCCTTTAGGCAGCAAACGTGGCAAGCTCTGCAAAAAATTCCTTTTGGCGAAACCCGCTATTACGCGCAACAAGCTGAGCTAATGAATAATAAAAAAGCGGTGCGCGCCGTTGGCGCTGCCAATGGTGCCAACCCCATCGCTATCGTGATCCCTTGTCATCGGGTTATTGGTAAAAATGGAAGTTTAACAGGCTATGCCGGTGGCCTTGATAGAAAAGCTTGGCTATTAAATTTTGAACAAAAAACGCTGCAAAACAAGCAAGTATTTACCTTGAAATAACCAAACATTTAAATTTTGCCTATGCACAAGGTTTGATGTAATTTATGACATTACACAATATGAATAGGTTAAATGATGATCAAAATTTACGGGGATATTCAATCGGGTAATTGTTATAAAATAAAGCTACTGTGCAGCTTTTTATCGCTTGAGCATGAATGGCATCATATCGATATTTTAGCGGGCGACACTAAGCACGCCGATTTTCTTTCTAAAAACCCCAATGGCAAAATTCCGTTATTAGCCTTGCCTGATGGTCGTTATTTAACAGAGTCTAATGCCATCATGAATTATTTAGCCGCTAACAGTAAATTACTGCCAAGTGATAATTTTGACTTAGCCAAAGTACAACAATGGCAGTTCTTTGAACAATATAGCCATGAGCCTTATATTGCTGTGGCTCGCTTTATCGCCAAATATTTAGGCTTACCTGAAGATCGCCGTGCTGAATACGAATCAAAGCATCAAAATGGCTATAAGGCCTTATCAATAATGGAGAGCCAATTAGCAAAAACACCTTATTTAATTGGTGAGCAACTGACGACCGCAGATATTGCATTGTACGCCTATACCCATGTTGCTGACGAAGGTGGTTTTGATCTAACAAATTATCCCGCGATTTTAGCTTGGCTAAATAGAATACAAAATCAACCTAACTATATTGCCATGAACTCGACTGACTAAAGGTTTAACCATGATACGCCCTGCCAACCTTCAAGACGCACAGAATATTGCCAATATTTATAATTATTACGTTAAAAATACAGTCATTACTTTTGAAGAAGACTGTATTGATAGCAAAGAAATGGCTAGGCGTATAAAAAAAGTCACCGAGTTAAACTTACCTTGGCTAGTAATAGAAGAAAACGAAATATTAGTGGGTTATGCCTATGCAACCCCATGGAGAGCACGCAGTGCCTATCGATTTTCAGTGGAAGCGACTGTTTATCTGAATCCAGACCAGCAAGGAAAAGGCTTAGGAACTCAACTATACCAAGCCTTATTTTCAGCGCTAAAACAACAATCAATTCACGCTATCATTGGCGGAATTACACTACCAAACCCCGCCAGCATAGCCTTACATGAAAAGTTAGGGATGACAAAGGGGTTCTAGGGATTTTCCCCTCTAAAGTAACATAAATCGCCACAACCCTCGCAGTTAATGGCTTGTGGAGCTGGGTTACCTTTCATTTTAGACTTC
>JAPHTO010000138.1 GCA_026196955.1 Colwellia sp.
AAGGCAAGGCAGAAAATAGCAATATAAATTCTATTAAGATTAATGACTTACTGCTTAATGATAAATCTTTAAATTTAGGGCTAGACATAAGAGACTAGTTTTCCTTCTAAAGTAACTGGGTAAAACTGGGACAAATACTAGCTAGTTCATGCTTAAAGTAAAAAGACCTTAGTGAATAAACTATCTCTACACCTATAGCGCACAATTAAAAGAGACTCGCTATTTTTATGGTCAATGATTCTAACAAAATTACTGAAAAAGTTAACGATTAATTTACACGGGTTAAAATCTATCGCTATCCATTCCCAAGATGCTAATATCTTGAGAATGTTTGGGTATAGCATCTATTAAAAAAATACCATACAATCATTGGCTGGAAATAAAAAAATTAACCATTTTGAAGTTAAAAGGGTCGAACCATGGACAAACGTTTTACCGATACACTAAAAATAATTGTTGTGCTGCTTTTCGCACAGTTAATCTCAGCATGTAGCAGCGCAAACAAACCACTTGCCACAGCGACATTGCACCCTTCAAATACTGCCGACATTAATTCTTATAAATACCTAATTGGTGCCGGCGATGTTTTAAATATCTTTGTGTGGCGTAACCCTGAGGTTTCAGGCTCTTTTATTGTTCGACCTGACGGCATGATCACCACATCTTTAGTTGAAGATATTAAAGTGTCAGGAAAAACACCTACTGAACTTGCTCGCGAAATTGAAAAGATATTATCAACTTATTTACGCGATCCTGTTGTTACGGTAACCGTAAACAGCTTTGTCGGCCCTTTTAGTGAACAAATTCGTGTCATTGGTGAGGCAGCTCAACCACAAGCAATTAATTACACCCAGCACATGACCTTATTAGACGTTATGATTCAAGTGGGTGGATTGACAGAATTTGCTGACGGTAACGATGCGGTATTAGTAAGAATTGAAAACGGTAAGCAAAAGCAATATGAAATCATGATTGATGAATTATTAAAAGATGGCAAGATTTCTGCCAATGTTGACATGCTTCCTGGCGATATAATTATTATTCCTGAAGCATGGTTCTAAAGCATAATCACCGCATTACATTCTCTTTAAATGAGCATCATTAAAGGTATTGTAATGTTAGATCAATAGTAACCATTCATTTCCTGAGAACTCATAGAGTATTCATTAATGGTCTCAGGAAAGTTGCCCAAGATTTTGTGCAAAAAGGTACAGATGATGCCATTGGCAACTTATGATGAATAGATACCCTAGGTATTACCGTTAATAGTTTTACAGCCTGTTTATATTAGATGTCAGGCGTTAGAGGTCAGGAATGCAAGAAATACTCGAAGAGATAATTGATTATCTAAAAGGAATTTGGATAAAGCGTAGATATATTATTATATCAACCTGGCTTATCTGCCCAATTGGTTGGTACTTTGTATCAGCCATGCCGGATGTTTACGAATCGGAAGCACGAGTCTACGTAGACACCCAATCATTACTGCGTCCTTTATTACGTGGTTTAACTGTTGAAACCAATCCTAATACCCAAATTCGTTTAATGGTAAAAACCTTGCTCAGTCGTCCCAATTTAGAGCGAATTTCTCGCATGACTGATTTGGACGTGCAAGCCACTAATACAGAGCAATATGAAGCGATTATTAAGAACCTAAAAGATAACATTCAAATTTCGAGTGCCGGGCGGGAGAATATTTTTACCTTAGCCATTGAAGATAAAGACCCAGAAATGGCAAAGAATATAGTTCAATCAGCATTGACTGTCTTTATCGAAAATACGTTAGGTGAAACGCGCAGTGACTCTGATAGTGCTCAAAAATTCTTAAATGCACAATTAAAAGAATATGAAAGTCGCTTAAGTGCCGCCGAGTCTCGTTTAACTGATTTCAAACAAAAATACAGCGGCGTTTTACCCGATCAATCAGGTGGCTTTTATGCTAACTTGAAAGCAGAAAAAGCAAGACTTGAAGAGGCTGAACTACAGCTAAAAGAAATTGAAACTCGCTTAGCCTCAGCTAAAGCACAATTACTCGGTGAAGAGCCAGTATTTGGTTTGTTTTCAAATAAAGTACAAACTAACAGTTCAGTTGCAACCTCTTATGATGGCAGAATAAGCCAACTTGAAGAGCAATTAGATGAATTGCAGCTTAGATACACAGACAATCACCCAGATGTGAAACAGTTAAAAGGAAGAATTGAAAGCCTCAACAAACAGCGTACTGCTGAGATTGAGAGCTATTATGCATCAATGAAAGAAGCGGGGGTAAATTCACAGTCTTCAATGTCGTCTGTCGATAAAAATCCTGTCTACCAAGAAATGAAGGTACAAGTTAATAGCCTCGAAAATGAAGCTGCTTCATTAAACGTAAGAGTAAATAATTACCGCCAACGCGTACAAGAACTCGAAAGTAAAATTCATACACTGCCTGAAATAGAAGCAGAGCTTGTTGCTCTTAATCGTGGCTATGAAATAACGAAAGCCAAATATGAAGATTTATTATCGCGTAAAGAAACAGCACAATTAGCACAACAAGCTGATGAAACAACCGATAAAATCCAATTCCGTGTCATTGATCCGCCAAGAGCTGCTGCTGAGCCATCTGGTCCTGCTCGATTTGTTTTCTTTGGCCTTGTAGCAGTATTAGGTATTGGTGTCGGTATTGGTTTATCTTTACTAATGAGCCAATTAACCCCGATTGCAACGTCAACAACACAATTAAACAAAGCCACAGGCGTTCCCGTATTTGGTGTTGTATCTGCCAACCAAAATTTAGGGCTACAAAAATGGCATAAAAGAAAAACGTTAATTTTTATTGGTTCAAACTTATTATTACTCTGTTTACTAATGATGTTTATGAGTTATTTTTTATTTCCTGATGCTATCCAAGCACCACTAAAAAGGATATTTTAAGCTGTGAGTACTATCGAAAAAGCATTAGCAAAACAAAGAGAGGCAGCTCAGAATAAATCAACTGAGCCAGCGAAAGCACCCAAAACTGAAGCTTTGGCGCCTAAAGCTAGCACAGTAAAACAAGCAAGGGTAACGAAGAGTAGTGAGCTGTCTGCTAACAAAGATGCGGAAAAAATTGTATTAAATGGTGAACGATTAACTGAGCGCGGGTTTATTTATAGTCCTGACAGTGCGCATCATATTCAAGAAGAATTTCGACATATCAAGCGTAAATTACTAAACAACGCCTTTGGGCCAGCTGCAAAAACCTTAAAACATAGCAACCTAATTATGGTGAGCAGCTCTAATCCTAATGAGGGTAAGACCTTTATCTCTATCAATTTGGCGTTAAGTATTGCACTTGAACAAGATAAAACCGTGTTGTTAGTCGACGCCGATGTGCTAAGACCAAGCTTACATAGAGAGTTAGAGTTTGAAAGTAAAAAAGGCCTACTTGAATATTTATTGGCTGAAGTAGAATCATTAGGTGAGGTAATTTACAACACAAATATTCCTAACCTTAAACTCATTCCCGCTGGAAAACCTCATCACTTAACCAATGAGCTACTAGCAAGTGAGCGCATGGTCGAGCTAGCACAAGAGCTAGCGCAGCGCTACCCAGATCGCTTAGTGATTTTTGACTGCCCACCAATTCTTGGGGTTACAGAAACACCGGTATTATCAGACTTAGTGGGTCAAGCCGTGGTGGTAGTTGAAGAGTCTAAAACAAAAATAGAGGACGTAAAACGTGCTGTATCACAACTCAATGAGGATATAGCCATTGGCTGCGTCATGAATAAGACGATAAGATCGAATAAGGATGTGTATGGCTATTATGGCTATGGTTATGGCAAAAAACATCAATAAAAAGCGACTTAACAAGCTTAGTTGTTTCATCTTTTTAAACCTTGCATCCAGTATTGCCGTTGCAGGTGAATGGACGTTTGAACCCAATTTAGGCTTAACCGAAACCTATAGTAATAATGTTGAATTAACGCCAGTTGATCATCAATCGAGTGTGGTTAGTCAACTAATCGCCGGCTTTGATGCAAAATTTAAATCTAGGGAAGTAGATTTTTCATTTTCAGGTACTGAAACTTTTGCGGCCTACAGTCATGACAGTGATTTAAATGATGATTATCAAACGGCCAGTGTTGATGGCCTAATCTCTTTATGGCGTGATGGCCCTAAGTTTATTGCAACATCTCACTTAACCAATGTTAGTCAGAATAATGCCAACAACTCACTCGCTGATTTAGTCTCTGGCGACACTGTGCAACAAAGATTTCACAGTGCAGGTATACAATATCAAACAGCAAACAGTAGCCATAACTTTAACGGCAGCGTTATATATAGCTTAACTGAAACGGAAGATAGCATAGGTGAGAGCAAAGGCTATACCGCTATAATGAATAGTGAAAACGGTAATGCTGCTCGTCATGTTTTCTGGTCTTTATCTGGTCAATATACAGACAGAAAGAATAACAACACCACAGGTACAAATTACAGTATTGAAGCGCAAGTTGGCGCAATTACCTCAATTAAGCTGAACCCTTTTATTCGTTTTTACGATGAAGATGTTACAGGTATCGGCTTGAATAATAGTAAAACCTCAACCCTTTCATGGGGTCCTGGTGTTCGTTGGCAAGCCTCAGAGCACTTTTATATTGATCTTTCTTATAACTATGTTGATGATAAAACTGCCAGTGATGATTATGTTGCTACTAATATTAACTGGCAGCCCTCTCAGCGCACATCATTAATTGCAGGGTATAACCAACGATTCTTTGGTGACTCCTATAATCTTGACTTTTCTCATCGCACCAAACGATTAGCCAATACAATTTCTTATCATGAAACCCTAGAAATTTATGATCGTGATAGCTTCGAAGAAGTAGGACTAGGTGAGTTTTGGTGTCCTGTTGGTGGTCCTTTTAATGCAAACTCTTGTTTTCCATCCTCACAGCCACCTAACGATACCGCTGGTTTTATTTTAGTGCCCTTATCAGGCTTAGAGCCAGTAGAAAACAATGAATTTAGCTTGAATAAGAGACTAGCTTGGAATTCTATTTTGACCTTATCAAGAACCACATTCACTTTTGATATATCAACTAGAGAACGTGAAAATTTAAGCACAGGTATCCTTGATGATAATTTTGACATCAGTTTATCAGCAACAAGAACATTAAGCCCTCGCAGTAATTTAAAGTTTTTAACTAGCTATCGAGAAGCTACATTTGACAAAAACTTTTCACCTACAGCGCCAAGGCAAGAAGATACCTATAAAACATTTTCTACCACGTATAACAGAAATTTAGCTTCATCGTTATCTGCTTACTTCACTTTACAATATCTTGAACGTGAATCTAGCCGTATAACACTAACTTATGATGAAGTTCGCGCCTACATCAACATTACAAAAGATTTTTAACATGTACGAAAGTTACTACGGCTTTACTGAGCGACCTTTTCAATTAAGCCCTGATCCTCGCTTCTTTTTTGCCACAAGCCACCATCAGCGCGCGCTTTCCTACTTGCAATATGGCTTAGATCAAGGAGAAGGCTTTATTGTTATCACAGGGCCAATTGGAACAGGTAAAACGACGATTGCTCGTAATTTATTGTCGACTTTAGGTGATGACAATATTGTTGCCGCGCAATTAGTCACCACAAAACTATCCCCTGATGAATTACTTGAGCTGGTTGCTGCTGAATTTAGTATCCCTTTAAAGGGCACAAGCAAAGCGGAAGTTTTACAAAGTATCGAAAAATTTTTAATTCAACTTCATAAGCAAGGTAAAAGAGCGTTGCTATTAGTTGATGAAGCGCAAAATTTACCCGCTGAAACCGTTGAAGAATTACGTATGCTATCTAATTTCCAATTAGATGATAAGCCGCTAATTCAAAGCTTTTTACTTGGGCAAGAAGAGTTAAAAGATATTATTCAAGCACCAAACATGGAGCAATTTAGACAACGTATTATTGCCTCTGCACATTTGAAGCCATTGAGCATTGAAGAAGTTAAAAACTATATTAATCACCGCCTTCATCAAGCAGGTTGTGAAAAAGAAGATTTATTTTCTGATGATTCTTTTGAATTAATTCATAAAAAAACCTTAGGTGTTCCACGGAAAATTAATATCTTCGTCGATCGCCTGTTACTTTTTGGCTTTTTAGAAGAGTTGAGCAGCTTTGGCATTGATGCCATTAATGATGTTGCGCAAGAAATGTCTGCTGAGCTCACGGGCTCACTCAACAGCAAAAAGCTTGAAAGTACCGAAGGAGTTCAACCACTTGTGGTTAATTCCAGTGAGAATGTTGAAAATATCAAAGATGTATTGCGTGAAGTTGAAGAAATACTAGAATCATCAATTAAACAAAAAGTAAAAATGGCTCGGTATGTTGATAAATTACTCAAACAAAAAAACCGCCAATTTGCCCAAGAACAAATAAAAACAGAAACTGAGCAATACTTGTCAAAAGACTAAGTCCTTCGACAAACTCAGTATGAACGGACTATCAACCATTCATACTGAGCTTCTTCGATTGCCCTGAGCGCGAAGCAGTCGAAGGGAATCACAATTAAGTATTAATACGAATGCCGTATTTTTCAATTAACGAATACAGGGTTGGACGAGTAATACCTAATAACTCGGCGGTTTTCGACATATTACCTTCAGTCAAAGCATAAGCTTTTTGAATCGCGATTGTTTCGGCATTTTCTCTTACTGTACGTAAATTTAATGACAACTCATATTCCGCATTTTCCTGATCATAAAAGCCTAAATCAAACGCGGTCACTTGGGTACCAGTTGTCATAATTACTGACGATTTAACCTTGTTCTGTAATTCACGTATATTACCAGGCCATCGATGATTTTTAAGCGCTTGTAAGCCATCATCTGAAAATGATTTCACATTGCGTTTATACTCTGCCGCATACTGTTGTAAGAAAAAGTTAGCTAAAATTAGCACATCTTCATCGCGATCTCTCAGTGGTGGAATATTCAGGGTAATTTCAGTAATACGATAAAATAAATCTTCTCTAAACTCCTTCGCTGCCACCATATCTTCAAGGTTTTGGTTCGTTGCACATACCACTCGAACATCCACTGGAATTTCTTGACGGCCACCCAGTCGCTCAATAACCTTTTCTTGTAAAAAGCGCAATAATTTAGCTTGCAAGTTAAAAGGCATATCACCTATTTCATCGAGAAATAAAGTGCCTCCTTGTGCACACTCAATTTTACCCATAGTGGTTTTATGCGCGCCAGTAAAAGCCCCCTTTTCAAAGCCAAATAATTCACTTTCTAAGAGCGTTTCAGGAATAGAAGCACAGTTTATCGCAATAAAAGGTTTATCTTTACGGTTACTGACTCTATGTACTGCTTTTGCTGTCACCTCTTTACCTGTACCACTCTCCCCTAACAACAAGGCGGTGATCTCTGTCGGAGCAATTCGTTGTACCATAGTTCGCAACCGCTCAATACTCTCACTGCTCCCTACTATGCCAGTGTCCGAGCCAACAACAGCTTTCATAGTTCGATTATCGGTTTCTATGTTAGCCAAACTCAATGCGCGTGAAACTATAACGTTGATAACATCGGCATCAACAGGCTTTTGATAAAAATCATAAGCGCCCATTTCAATGGCTTTAAGCGCATTTGTTCTGTCGTCATTCCCTGTAATGACAATCACTTTAGTGTGCGGAGCAATGGTTAAAATTTCTTTTAGCGCAGCCAATCCCTCAGTTGCATTAGCTTCATCAGGTGGCAAGCCTAAATCTAAAGTGACAACTTTAGGCTCATAACGTCGAACAGCAGCAATGGCACTTTCTCTTGTGTCGGCTAACACCACATCATAGTCAGACAAACTCCACTTCAGTTGCTTTTGAACACCGGGATCGTCATCAACAATCAATAATTTTTCCATAGCTAGGCTACATCCTTCTTATATTTCAATTCGCTTTTTACTCACATGGAATAGTTAAATGAAAAATACTACCTTCATCCTCGAAACTGGTGACTTGCATAGTGCCACCAGCACTTTCAATAAACTGCTTAGCCTCATATACCCCAATACCCATACCAGCATTGCCTTTAGTGGTGTCAAAAGGCTTAAATAAGCGATTTTTAATGAAATCGCTCGACATACCGCAGCCATTATCCAAAACGGCTACATGTAAATTATTGGCTATTATTTCTGCTCTGATTTTTACCCAACCGTCATCTGGTGTTGCTTCTTGAGCATTCTGCACTAAATGGTTTAATACAGAATAAAAGGTTTCGTCATCAATAACAATTTCAATTTCGACCGATATTTCGAGCGTGACTTGCGGCATGATGACATTGCGCTGCTTCGCAACCTTTTCTATTAATTGATTAACACTCGTGGGTTTTTTATTAGACTCGGCAACTTGCTTATTCCGCAATTGGCTCAATACCTTATCAAGCCTATCTGTTGCAGAATCAATGGTTTCAAAAACATCATCAATAAAGTCAGGGTTATCGCGGTGTCGTTTAGCATTGGCATTAATCAAGCCTAGCTGCGCTTGAATATTCTTAAGATCATGAACTAAAAATGCCGACATGCGATGAAAAGCGTCAAATTGCTTAGACTCAGCTAGCCTATCATTGGCTTCATTTAACGACATGTAATTACTCAGTTGCTTTGAAATGGCAAATAGCAAATCTCTATCTTCCCAGTTCAATATACTGCGCCCCTTAGGGAGCGCGAGTAAAAAGAAACCGCCAACTTGATCATTTTTAAAGATGGGAATAATAATATCTATTTGCTGCTCACGGCAAAATTCAAGATTTAAGTCTAAATTGGGGTAACTATTTTCGATACTGGCATACTCTCGTACATCAATAATCCAACCGTGCTGCTGGCAAAATTCATCTACCGCAGACAAGTAATGTAATTGCCTATTTTCAACGTCTAAATCCTGCTGATAGACAATCTTATACATGCCAACTGAAACTTTACTTACCAAAGCGCCTTGCTCAATATTTAATGATGAACATATTATTTGTGTCGCCGTCTGATAGTAATTATCACTATTAGAATTACTAAGTTGATCGATGGATTTCAACCACTCAAATCGATAATCATACTTGTTAGCAAAAAAGTGTTTAGTAATAAATACCTTAACTTCTCGACGTAGTCTCTCGGTTACCAATAAGGCCGCTAATACAGCACCACCTAAAATAATAAAAGCGACGCTAACCACATCTCCCCAAGCGCCACCAAAATAATTAATGACATAACCTGCTAGAGCTAACAGCAACAAATACAACCCTGAAATGAGCAACATAGAGCTATAAAAAACCACATCTCTCGAAACAAAAACATTGACTGACCAGTTTTTAATACGGCGCGTACTCACCAAGATTAATGGCATGCCAACTGCGGTCACAAAACCACGCGCATACCAATAACTAAAGTCTAGCTGATTGACCAATGCGGCTTGAGCAAAAAGTACAAAGTCAAAAACGGTACTCATCCCTAATGCAATAATTAATGACCATAACGCCCATTTTACTTTAACATCCGCGTTGCGATACAGCTGCTCTAGCAGCACCATCAACCACAAATTTAGTAGTAAAAATAAAGAAAATAAGTATTTAGCGCCTTGAGGTTGTGTTAAAGCTCCTAACCAACATAAGCTTGATAATACAAACCAGGTTAATAAATATTTTTTGATTTTTGGATGGTGAAATGCCGAGCTAATTGAATGAGCATTTGCCTGCGTACACAAGATTAATAATGACCAAATAGCAAGCTTGAAGGTTTCGATCAAGAGAACTGTTTGCAAAGAAAAACCTTGATCTATTTGTATTGCTGCGGCCACAGAAGAAGCAAGAACAAAGACACTCCCCAATAAAACCAGACGACCTGACAAGGTTTTATTGCGTGCTGCGAGCAACAATAAGATAAACACTAGATAGGCGCAGCCTGCCAACAAATATCCTGAAATGCCAATTAATGCCATTAAAACTATTCCTGTTATTATTCTTGTACACGGCTATAGATTTCTTCTATTGTACTCACTCAGAAAAGATAATTCGACTAATGTAAGGATTATTTACACATCCATATAAAAATAAAGCTGCAGTGTAATTAAGCCATTGTTTTTTATTAATTAAAGCAATAAGGCATAAAAAGTGCAACTGTAGTTGGATATTGATATAATCACCGCTGTTTGTAAAAATAGCTGACAGTCTGTTAGTTATAATAGGTAGTAAGAAAAGGATTAATAAAATGTTAGAGCAAGATAATAAAACTACGGAGCAGAACAAAACATCTCCAGAAGTGAAGACTTCCGCTACCACGGCAAGACGTAGTTTTTTAAAGAAAGCAGCGATTGGCGCACCTGTTGTTATTGCTAGCTCAACTAAACCAGCTTGGGGCGCAGCCTGTATGTCTGGCCTTATGTCCGGTAATGTTTCTAATCATGAACACACATGTGACTTGCAAGGTGGTTTAAGTCATGGCCATTGGAAAGAGCACTGGATAGGTAAGAAAAAACAGCATTTTATAGGCGATGATAAAAACAACCCATTAAAGCCAGCATTTGAAGATTACAATAAGCACTACTATGTTAAATATGGGCAAAACTATCATATCTCGCCATACAAAAAGAATTCCAAGTTAGATGGTGATAAGTTCCAATATTTATTGATTAATGGCACACCATTTCAGCGTGAAATTGTTACCGCACTCATTAGTGCATCCATGATTTCAGCAACGCCTGCTATCAATGGTTTTTATCCTTATAGCGTTCAAGACGTATTAGATATTTATGATGCCGTAATGGATAACCTCGCTGACGAAACCGAAGTGAAAGACTTATTGGAAGGTATTCACCAAGGTGCCGTTCAGCCAGATTAATGAAAATAATTAAAGTGGGAAACCTTCTCACTAAGCATTATGATGAACATGTTATTGTGTTTGACCCTAATACAGGTCAAACACATTGTCTTGATAGTAATGTTAATGAAGTACTTAACCACCTCCCCACGAATAAACCCTATCAATCATCGCAATTAAAACAATTCTTTATGCAAGATTGTGCTAATGATGAAAAAACAATGCTAAACGATTATATTCAGGATATGATTGATAACCTCTTACAGTTAAAATTAATTCGCGCTTATTCATTGTAAAAACGATTACATGCACGTTGAATTAATAAAATAATAATCAATCTATCGTGTCGACAAAAACAACACTCAATAGCCTAAACGCCTATGAAATTTCTCAACAATTAAGAAATGATGGCTTAGTGGTCGCTGTTGGCCCGTTTGTTTTTTGCATCAAATCTTCTCTCGCCAGTATAGCTAACAATGTACAAAGAATTTATGGCGATTTTCAACTGCTAAGCCACCATGATTTAATTGATTTTTATGTTTCAATCAAAAAGCCTAAGGGCTTACGGCGCTTTATTAAACCGCAAATTAACTTTTATTGTGATGATTACAGCCCTTTCTTACCCTTGCCTGCAAGCCAAGCCTTTCCATTATTAGAGTGGGGAATGAACTGGTGTATAGCACAACATGCTCATCATCATTTGCTATTGCACAGCGCAGTTTTAGAGAAAAATGGCAAATCGGTGATCTTACCCGCACAATCAGGCTCGGGCAAAAGTACACTTTGTGCATTATTAGCATTAAATGGTTGGCGTTTACTGTCTGATGAAATGGCTTTAATCGATTTAAAAAGCAATCAGCTACACGCCTTAGCTCGACCAATTAGCCTTAAAAATGAATCCATTAATATCATCCAACAGCAAAATTGTGAAACAATTTTCGGTGAAATCGTTGATGACACCAACAAAGGTACCATTAGCCATTTAAAACCTTCAAAAGTTAGCGTGCAGCAAGTTGAAAATACAGTGGCGCCTTATGCAATAGTATTCCCAAAATATCAAGCCAAGCAGCCAATACAGGTTAATGCCACAGATAAAGCAACCGCTTTTATGGGTGTTATCGAAAATAGCTTCAATTATTCTATTTTGGCTGAAGCGGGCTTCAAGGCTGTGAGCCAGCTGATTGATAGCACCCAATGCCATACGCTTACTTACAGCAGTACAGAAGAGGTTTTAGCTTTTTTTGAGGAGTTAGCTCATTAATATGCATACTTCCCTGCTCATTCAAGTGTTACAAGAGCCAACAATCATTAAACGTTTTACCGCTAAAGACTGGAACTTATTACTGCGCCAAGCAAGCAGCGCTAAAATGCTGGCACGTCTTGCATACAGTTTTAAGGCCGACAATTTAACCGATTTTATTCCCAATAAAATATTGAACCACGTCAACGCTGAACAAGTTAAAGTTGCTCATTTACACACTCAAGTACGCCAAGAAGTAGAAGCGCTAAACCAGTTATTTAATAAACTTGCAATCAAAGCGATTTACTTAAAAGGTACCGCTTATTTACTTGCCAATTTACCTTTAGCTCAGGGGCGCTTTTTTTCTGATATCGATATTTTACTTAACCAAGATGAGATTGCTAAAGTAGAAGTAGCCCTAAAATGCCAAGGCTGGAAGTCACAGAAAACTGACGATCACGATCAGGCTTATTATCGTAATTACATGCATGAAATTCCACCTATGCAGCACATCATGCGGGGGACTGTGATAGATATTCATCACAATATTTTGCCCGTCTGTAATGACAATACCATAGATATCAATTTATTAACTGCCGACGCATTAAAGCTTGATGATAGCAGCCTACAAAGTACTGTATTGTCCCCAGCTGCCATGTTCTTGCATAGCGCAATACATTTGTTTCATGAAGGTGAATTAGAGCAAGGATTAAGAGGATTATCAGATCTTGATATTTTGTTAGGCTATTTTGAAGAAAGCGAAACGAACTTTAGCCAACAACTCATTCATTTGGCCGAGCAAATCAATCAACAACAATCATTATTTTACGCTTGGCGCTACCTAGCAAAAATACTCAATAGAAAACTCTCTAAAACAGCACAAGCATTTGTCGATAATTACCAAGAACAAACCTCTAACTTGGCAACCATTGATTTTATCTACACTAACTTATTCACAGCCCATCACAGTACCACAACGTCGTGGCGCTTTACCCTAGCAGCACAACTAGCTTATTGGCGTGGCCACCTGCTTAGAATGCCGCTTCGCCTGCTTATTCCTCATTTGTTAAAAAAGTCATGGTTACAGTTAACTGAGCTAACTAAAAAAGAGCCAATAACAATGAATAAAGTAAATGCTCTCGATCCTAGATTTCATCAAATTGACGAAGAAAAATAACTAACCTCAACCTCTGATTGAAGCAAAAAACTCGCTTGCTCACACCTTATCGCTTATCTAATGCTTTATCTCTCACAAAGCTATGTTCTTGCTCATTTCGGGTAAAGAGTTGTGTCAGCACTGGCACCAGTAAAAAGCTCGATATTGCCGACACACATAAGCCAGAAATAAGCACAACACCTAAAGGTTGCCACAAACCACCGCCGAGAATAGTTAACGGTAATAGGCCAACAATCGTGGTAAGTGTGGTGAGTAATATCGGAGTAAATCGAGTAACACTCGCGCTTAAAATGGCATCTAAGGTATCGAAGCCACCAATAATATTTCTATTGGTGGTATCGATGAGAATAATGGCATTGTTCACCACAATACCAAATAAACTGATCAAACCAATAAAAGCCATCATAGAGAATGATAAGCCAGTAAAGTACAAGCCAATCACCGAGCCTGCCATCGCAAAAGGAATAGAGCTAAAAATAATAATAGGCTGCAAAAAGGATTTAAATTGTAAAACGAGCACACCAAAAATACCAATAGCGGTAATAATCATAATTTGTGCTAAGCCAGCAAAAGACTCTTGTCTTGACTCTTCCTCTCCCCCCAAAGAAAAATACATTCCCTGTGGCAAAGAAGCCTGTTGTAGGTAATCAACCATTTGTGTGGTTAACTCATTCACGGAATAGCCTTTTGCAGCATCCGCCGACACTTTCGCCATACGTAATTTTTGATAGTGAAAGAAGTCTGTTTTACCTTTTTTCAGCTCCAGTGTCGCAATTTGACTTAAAGGGATATCTTCCCCTTGATGATTATTAATATAAATATCAGCTAAACCATCAACATCCGGATTGCTTTTGCGCACCACAATAGGGTAATCCTCGCCATTGTCATCATTAAAGCGACCGACATCTGTGCCTGAAAGCACTGTTTTTAAGGTATTGTCTAAGGTGTTGATATCAACACCACTCAAGCCGGCTTGATCATAATTAATATTAAGGGCTAGCTCGGTATTCGCTAATCCAATAGGGTTGTCTATATTTACAATCCCTTGCGTTTCAGCCATTTTTGCAGCTAAATCATTGGCAACTTTTTCTAAATCATCTAAAGATTCACTCATTAACCGTATAGAAATAGGCTGATCGGTAACGGGACCTTGAGTAAATTCTTTTACCTTAATATTAGCTTGTGGCCAGCTTGAAAACTCATCACGAAGTGCATTGACTAACTCTGTTGCTTCTATAGCATCATATTTTTCTAGCACGACTAATATTTGCCCGAAAGTCACACGGCCACGTTTGGGTATTTCATTGTAATAAATACGCGGATTGGAATTACCAACGTTTAATGCAGTTTTTGCTACTAATGGCTGTTTTTCTACATGTTCAGCAACTTGCTTTGTTATCTTATCCGTATGAGCAAGCGACGAGTTCACCGGAGTTTCCACATCAATTAATATCATTGGTTTTTCTGCTCGAGGGAATAAGCTCACCCCCACTTCACCAAATAATGACAACATAATAAATAAACAAACAGCTGCCACTGCAATAACCAACCACCTAAATGCCAACACTTTTTGTAAAAAACGCTGATAAACACCTTCAGCAAAAGCATTAACGTAATGCTGTAAGGTTTTAAATTTTGAAGGCTTTAGCGTAAAAAAATGACTCGCAATGAGGGGAGTTAAGGTTAACGCAATCAATAGTGAGGCTAATAGCACAAAAACCACGGTAACAGGCATAGAGCGAATAAAATCACCAGTGCTACTGTTTAACATCAACATAGGTAAAAAAGCCAACATAGTGGTAATCGTTCCACTAGTAACCGCCCAGCCGACTCTACCTGTACCAACCTTTGCTGCTTCATTTAAATTTGAACAATAGCGTTTTTCTCGATGAATGCTCTCAGTCACCACAATGGCATTATCAACCAGTAAACCTAACGCGATAATTAAACCAACAATAGACATTTGCTGTAAACCAAAACCAGCAAAATCTAACCAGCCAATGGCAATTAAAAAGGATAAAGGTATGGCGGCAATAACAACCAGAGACTCACGCACACCTAAAAATAATAATGCCAGTAAACCCACTAATATTAACCCTTGGCCAAGGTTTTCAAAAAAGCCATTAACCCGAGTTTCAACACTCTCCGCTTGCTGAAAAATAACCTCAAGTTTCATTTGCGCTGGCAAACTCTTCCTAAACGCCTCTATTTCAGCGTTCATTTGCTTAGTAAGCGAGAAAATATTTGTTCCTGAGCGTTGCTCTGCGGTAATAAAAATAACAGGGCGCTTATCATAGTAAGCCAAATAGCTTGGCTCTCTATCAGCAAAGGCTACCGTAGCGACATCTTTTAGCCGTAAAATAAAATCATCATTAGACACCACGACTGTCTCGGCTAAATCGGTAATATTGTCAAAATTACCACTGCTTTTAACATTAAAACGGCGTGTATTGGCATCAACAAAACCTGGGGCAATATTCACTGCTCGCCCTTGCAAAACAGTATTAATATCAATAACAGAAATTCCGTAGTGTTGTAAAAGATCTAGGTTTAAATCAATAGCAACAATTTGTTGTGGATAACCCCAGATATCGGCTTTTCTCAAGCTAGCGATAGTCTCTAAACGCTTCTCTAACTGTTTAGCGTAAAACTCTGTTGCTTTATAATCGTTAGGCTCACTCCACAAAGCAAGCTGCATAATCGCGACACTGCTTGGCGTAGCTTTTAACACGAGCAGTTGCTGGATTCCTATCGGCAAATCAGGTTTTACCGTGGCAATAGCTTGCTTGATTTTGTTAAAGGAAGCTTCTGCATCAGTGCCATAAATAAAAGTAATCGTTATTCTGGCAGCACCATTACGCACTGCTGATTCAATTTTTTTGATGTTAGCAATATCTGCAATTTCTTCTTCAAGAATATCGACAACAAGCGTTTCAATATCGCTAGGAGAAGCGCCAGGATATATAACCTCAACAAGCGTTATTGGCAGATCAAACTGGGGATCTTCTGAACGTGGCATATTTAAGTATGACACTATGCCCACCAAAACCAATAAGGTAACAATAGTTATCGTAAACTGGGCATTTTTAATTGCTAAGCTAGGCAGTTTCATCAGCTTACTGCTCTGATTTAGTTAATGATAGCTTATTCCACCCTTGGGTGATCACAGCTAAAGACGTTGAATTTTCATGGGCAAGTAAGTAAAGATACTCATTATCTATTTTGTAAATTCCATGGGATTGTTGTACTGGCTTACCATTTTTTTCTACGGCGATTAACGCATTACCATCGCCATCAACAGCATTAAGTGCTTCAATAGGTAAGCGGTAAACAAAGTCCTGACTTTGAGCATGAATAAGAATTTGCGCTAATTGCCCAACAATTAATGGACGGGTAAAGCGGGTTGCTGGTAATAGCACCTCGATATTAAATAAGTGACTACGGCTATCAGCCATCGCAGGAATTTTGCTGATTTTCCCATCAATAAGGCCGTAATGAGATAAGTGAATTTTTACTTTTTGATTAACATGCACTAACGATATTTCTTCGCCCGTTAATGCGACACTCACAATAAGGTTATGATCGAGTGCCGCCACTTGCAAAGCCACTTTGCTTGGTGATTGCAACTCACCCAACTCAGTATTTCGGCTAACGACAACACCATCAAAAGGTGCAAAAATCTGCGCTTTATTAAGATTATATTGAGCCACTCTAAAGGTGGCTCTGGTGGTATCAATGGCCGTGAGCGCATCGTCCAACTCTCGTTGTGAACTTAAGTTTTTTGCCAATAAGGTTTTAATGCGATTGACGTTTCGCTTTGCTTGTAATAGCCGCGCATAAGAAGCATTTTTCTCAGCAGTTAATTCTTCGGTATCTAACGCCGCTAAGCGTTGTTTTTGGGTAAATATATCACCTTCATCGACATCCAATTGTGTCAAAAAGCCTGCCGTTTTAAAGGAGAGGTTCACCGTGCGTTTAAAATCAACTTTACCTGAGCGCTTGATCACCTTCGTATAAGGCTCAGCATCAATTTGAGCAAGTTGATAGCCTTCATTAAACATATTTTGTGCTATGCTAGTGGCACTAAAAAAGGCGAAGAAGCTAATGACAAATAGCCGCGTAGGTTTATGTCTGTGTATATGTCTCGAAAAAAGAGGTAAATGTATTTTCATCGCAATAAAATAGTAACTTATTCAACAGGCTAGTTCCTACTTTAGGCAGTTTTCTTAATAAAGTACATTATTATTCTACACGAATCTTGGCAAATGAACTAAAGCGGCATTTTTACCCAAAAAAGTAATACGCTAAACTAGACAAATATCCTTATTAACTATAGTATTTGCGCGCTTAACGTTATCGGCAAATTTCGCACCCTTAGCTCAGCTGGATAGAGCGTCGCCCTCCGGAGGCGAAGGTCACAGGTTCGACTCCTGTAGGGTGCGCCATCGTTCTAAATTGATTGCTAAGTCAAACAGAGACTTTCTTTAAGCTTCATGAATTAGCACTACCATTCTCAAATTCAACCCTCTATTTATCAAGGTTAATGCCAATAATCTTGCCACTGAACATTTGCGCATGACGTTTTATAATAATTTCAGTTACTTTTACCTTACAAAAACAAGCCGAAGCTGATCTGATATATAAAATAGGCTAAGGTTAACCCAAGTAACTTAGAAAAATTATTGGAGTGATATTTTGAAAGCATACCAACTCATCCCTTTGTGTTTGGCTATTTTATTGCCATTAAATTTACAAGCAGAGGAACTTCAACAGTCTGTTAACGCTGATATTCTCTATTTAGAGAAGGTATACCAACACTTACACCAAACACCTGAGCTGTCAAAGCAAGAAGTAAATACCGCTAAATATTTATCCCAAAAATTGACAAGTTATGGCTTCCAAGTAACCGAGGGGATCGCGAAAACAGGCTTAGTAGCCGTTTACAAAAATGGGCACGGCCCTACTGTGATGTTAAGAGCAGATACTGACGCGTTACCTGTATTAGAAAAAACAGGGCTTTCATACGCAAGTACCGCCACAATGAAGAATGAATCAGGAAAATCGGTTCCTGTAATGCATGCCTGTGGTCATGATATGCACATGACCGTATTACTTGGTACAGCCAGACAAATGCTTAAATATAAAGATCAATGGCAAGGCACATTAATGTTGATTGCACAGCCAGGTGAAGAAATTGGTTATGGTGCAAAACAAATGTTAGCAGAAGGCTTATTTGAAAAATTTCCTCTGCCTGATTATAACATTGCCATGCATGTGTCAGCTGATCTGCCATCAGGTAAAATCGGTTTTGTTAAAGGTTATGCAATGGCTAATGTAGATTCTGTTGATGTGTTGATTAACGGTGTTGGTGGTCACGGTGCTTACCCGCATAACACTAAAGATCCTGTCGTAATAGCGGCAGAAATTATTTTAAAATTGCAAACTATAGTCAGCCGAGAACTGTCCCCATTAGAATCTGCGGTAATTACTGTTGGCTCAATACATGGGGGCACAAAACACAATATTATTGGTAATCAAGTAAAGCTGCAGCTAACCGTTCGCTCATACTCTGATCAAACACGCGATTTTTTATTAAAACGAATTGAACAAATCAGCCATGGTGTCGCAAAAACGAATGGCTTACCAGATCGCCTTTTACCTGAAGTGATAGTCAAAGAAGAATACACGCCTTCGGTTTACAATCAACCTGAATTTACCCAACGTATCGTCAATACACTTAAACAAACCTTAGGAGAAAGTAATATTGTTGCTGTTGACCCCGTTATGGCTGGTGAAGATTTCTCTCGTTTTGGGCGTACAAAAGAAAAAATTCCAAGCTCATTACTGTGGTTGGGTGCGGTAAATGTAAAACAATATAATGCTGCAAAAGAAAATAACCAAACCTTACCTTCTCTTCATTCAGAAAAATTTACACCTGATGCAAAGCCAACGATATTGACTGGCGTCACAGGCATGACTGCTAATGCAATACAACTCATGAAACACTAAGCGCAAAAAAGGGCTACTGTTAATCAATAGTCCTTTTTAACTTTCACTGGCATTAAAACCTTAGTCGTGATCGTCTGCGCCAGCAATGACTATCTGATTTCGGCCATGCTCTTTTGCTAAAAACAAGGCGTTATCTGCTTCATTCATCTGTTTAGATAATTCTTCTTTACTATCAAATACCACACCTATGCTGACAGTAATTGATATTTGGGTCTCGCCAGCAGGAAACGCAGACACTGCAATCTCACGACGAAAATCATCTAGTTTATTATAAAGCTGATCGTTATCAACACCATGTAGTAACATGGCAAACTCTTCTCCCCCTAAACGAGCATTTAAGCCTGCGCCAAAATGTTTGCGCATATAAAGTGCTAGTACTTTTAAAACTTGATCACCAACATCATGACCGTAGACATCATTTACCTTCTTAAAATAATCAATATCAAGTACCGCTAAACAATGAGGTATTTCGCGCTTGCCGTATTCAGAAATACGTTGGTTCGCATGGCGAAAGAAAGCGCGCCGATTCGATAAATCCGTTAAATAATCAGTGTTGGCTGCATGTTGGATTTGAGCAATATTATTTAAACTTTCAATATTTTGCGTAATACGACAATAAAATTCTTCTGGACAGAATGGCTTACGTAAAAAATCATCAGCGCCATTTTTAATAAAGCGCGCAGAGTGAATACCATTGCTTGCACCTGAAATACCAACAACGGCTAACTGTTCACGTGAATACTTTTTACGAATTTCATTGGTTAATACAATGCCATCCATTTCTGGCATTTCTAAATCGGTAATCACCATTTTAATCGTTTTATGTTGCTGTAATTTTTCTAACGCCTGCACACCATTATTTGCGGTAAATACTGTAAAGTTTCGACGTTTTAATAGTTCAACAATATGATTGCGCGCCGAAGAGGAATCATCTACGACTAAGATAGCATTGCTACTATTGGTTTGTTGCCAATGTAGTACGCGTTTTAAATACAAAAAAGCCTGGCTATTTTCTTTAGGGATATAATCAATAACAGGTTGAGCTAAAATCTTCTGCCTGGTTTCATCGTCCATTTTTCCTGTCATTACCACACTTTGAATGCCATGAGATAACACACACGCAATAGCCTCGCCATCCGGCGCATCAGGTAAAGCATAATCAACGGTAGCCGCAAAAAAGTTAGTATCACCCGACAGAATTTCTTCTACTTGCGCTAATGTAGTCGCCAAGACGACTTCATAATTTAATGATTGCGCAATTTGCTTGATGACAGTAGCAATAGGCTTACTGTCTTCTACCACTAATAATCGTTGTGTCATTTAATTCACCTTATTCTCTTTATTATTTAGCCATTAAACGGCTTGTAAATTTGCATATTCAACAACTAACCATTTACTGCCAACATCAGCAAAATTCACCTGAATACGAGATTGAGCACCACTACCTTCATAATTAAGCACCACACCTTCGCCAAATTTAGCATGCTTAACCTGCTGCCCTAACTTAAAACCACTGTTTGCAAAGGTTTCTAAGGTAAAGGTATTTGAGAATTTACCGACAGATTTTGGCTTGGTTACCTGACTTTGCATACGAATTTCATCAACACAGGTTTCTGGAAGCTCTCGTAGAAAGCGACTCGCTTTATGGAATTTTTCTTGTCCATAAATTCGACGGCTTTCAGCATGCAATAAGTATAGCTTACTCATAGCCCTTGTCATGCCAACATAACACAAGCGGCGCTCTTCCTCTAAACGACCAATTTCCTCGACAGACTGCTGAGATGGAAACATCCCCTCCTCTAAGCCCGCAATAAAAACGAGTGGAAATTCCAAGCCTTTAGCTGAGTGCATCGTCATTAATTGCACTGCTGCTTCAAACTCGTCTGCTTGTGACTCACCTGACTCTAGTGCTGCATGCGTTAAAAAAGCGGTTAGCGGTGTTTGCTCTTCCATTAATTCTTGCTCAGATAAGGGAGCACTTTCAAAGGTTTGACATGCGGTGACTAACTCATTCAAGTTTTCAATACGTTGCTCTGCTCGCTCGCCTTTTTCCGCTTGATACATGGCTTTTAAGCCAGAATGTTGAATAACAAAGTTAGCTTGCTGATCAAGGTCTAGGTCTGTTGAATCATCTTCTAACTGATCAATTAAATTAATGAAGTTGCTGATGGTTTTTGCGCTACGGCCTTTTAATTGCTCCGCTTGTAACATCTGCTGACATGCTTGCCATAGTGTTACTTGCATGCTTTTTGCAGCATCTCGTACGAGTGCTACCGTTTGATTACCTATACCACGTGTAGGGGTATTAATAACGCGCTCAAAAGCGGCATCATCGTCGCGATTGTTAATCAACCGCATATAGGCAAGTGCGTCTTTAATTTCCTGACGTTCGAAGAAGCGTTGACCACCATAAATACGGTAAGGCAATTGCCCTTGTAATAAAGCTTCCTCAAGTAAACGCGATTGGGCATTTGAACGATATAAAATAGCCACTTCATCTAATTTACCCCCTTCATCCCGCCATTGTTTTATGCGCCCTGAGATAAACCTTGCTTCATCAATTTCATTAAAGGCGGTATAAATTGATATTTTTTCACCGGCTTTATCATCTGTCCAAAGCTCTTTACCTAAACGACTATTGTTATTACTGATCAATTGGTTAGCCGCATTAAGAATATTGGCCGTTGAGCGATAATTCTGCTCCAAGCGAATAGTGTGGGTATTATCAAACTCACTGGTAAAGCGCTCAATATTTTCAATACGAGCACCACGCCAGCCATAAATTGACTGATCATCATCGCCGACTATCATCACCTTAGATTGTGCTTTACCTAACAAGGTTAACCAAGCATATTGAATGGCATTGGTGTCTTGAAATTCGTCAACTAATATATGGCCAAAGCGTTGTTGATAGTGCGCTAATAATTCAGGGTTGTTTAACCATAGTTCATGGGCACGTAGCAGCAATTCAGCAAAGTCCACCAAGCCAGCACGATCACAGGTTTCTTGATAGGCTTGATATACTTTCACAAATACCGCTTCGCTAGGATCGAATTGAGCATCTATGTGTTGTGGTCGTAAGCCTTCATCTTTTTTACCATTGATGTACCAAACAAACTGCTTGGCTGGCCATTTTTTTTCATCTAATTCTAACGAGCGGACAATGCGCTTCACCAAGCGTAATTGATCATCGCTATCAAGTACTTGAAAGCTTTGTGGTAATTTTGCTTCTTGAAAATGCATACGTAGCAGGCGGTGCGCTAAACCATGGAAAGTGCCAATCCACATGCCATGTGTATTGCCGCCAGAGGCTTGCTCAACGCGAGCGCGCATTTCTGCTGCCGCCTTATTAGTGAATGTAACAGCTAATATGGAATGAGGCGGCGCTTGCTCAACTTGCATTAACCAAGCAATACGCTGTACCAAAACACGTGTTTTACCTGAGCCAGCACCTGCTAGCACCAACATGTTTTGCAATGGTGCAGCAACCACTTCACGTTGTTTATCATTAAGAGAGTCAAGTAATTCAGAAACATCCATAGCAGGTAGACCTTTTAAAGCTGAGCGTAAAATTTTAGCGCAGCAAGTATAACACTGGCTTTATATACAGCAAATAATTATTAGAGGATTTGAAAAAACAAGGCTAGAGGTGTTGCAACTGACTAGGCGAAGTAATCTCAATATGTGGCAAAACACTTATTGGCTTACCAACATCATAACAAGACAACCAAGCCGTTTGACAGCCAGCTCGTAACGCGCCTTGAATATCTGCACGACCACAATCACCAACATGTAATAGTTGTTGTGGCCTAATCGCCAGTTTTTGGCAAACCAATTGGAACATATCACTGGCTGGTTTTTGTTTTAGCAACTGACCATCTTGCTGCCACCCTGCATGGTAAATATGCTGAAAATAATGTGATATCCCAAGTACCTTGGTATCTACATTACCATTACTTATCGCCACTAATGGATATTTACTGCTTAGCGTTGCTAATAATCGCTTACTACTGTCAGGTACGGCAAAATCACTGCGTAAACGAATAAAATAATCGAGTGCGGCTTGCGCCATTTTCTGTGCAATGTCACGAGTAAAACCAAGCGCTTCAAACCCGAGACGATAACTAACCAAACGAACTTGCACTACATCGTGAGTTAATACCGATTGTTGACTGATTGCTTGTTGGCGAAATTGATACCAAAAACCTTGGTTAAAGCGCTTAGGTGGGTTAATTAGCTTATGCTGCTTAGCATTTAGCACATCAGCAAAATAGGCTATCATTTTCTGCTCGATAACCAGCATCACTGGTTTATTGTGATATAAGGTATCATCGAGATCAAAGCTAATGGCCTTGATAGGAGCTAAGCGGCGATAAAATTTCAACATACGCTGGTCAGACAATTATAACGCTAACTGCTGCTGTAATAGTTTTGCCACTAAACGTTTAAACTGAGTTAAGAGTAAGGTGTCCATACGCGGATCAAAATGGTGAGCATCATCACTACTGATGGCTAAAAACCCTAACTCTTGCTCATCATGATTTAATTTCACTAAAACCACAGAGCCGGTGCAATTTTGATTAAAGATTAGTTGTTGTTCACTTTGTTGCAGTCGGCCAAAGTAAAAATCACTGCTTGTTAAACGGTTTTGCATAACGCCAAGGCAATCATTTTTTGACAAACTCTCATGATCAATATCAACAGTTTCAACAAGCCATAGTTTAAAAGCTGATAAAGACAATAACTCAGTGGTAGCTTGTGCTAAGCAATCTAATAGTTCATTGGCAGATTGACAATCTATTAACCGTAAATATAAATCACTGTACAGCATAAATAAGCTTTCATTATGACTTGCCACTGACATTAACTGGGTAATTTCATCTTCTAAGTTATGTACTTTTTGTCGCAGTTGTTGTTGCTGCCTTTCCACTAAGGAAACCGTACCACGCTGATTATCGGCTAACCGTAAACTGGTCATCAATTCATTATTACGCGAGAAAAATTCAGGGTTATCTTGCAAGTAAGCACTTACTAATTCGTCCGATAATGGTAAGTCGTCAGTATTTGTCATTGTTTGTTCATTTTTCATAAAAATTTCTTCTTCATACTCATGTAGAAATTATTCTCTTTGCAAAGGCGTTGGCAACATTACAATGAGGAGAATAATTACATCGATATTTGGCCATCAAAAACATGTACCGCTGGTCCTGACATTTTTACTGGGTGCCCAGGTCCCTTCCAATAAATTCTTAACTTACCACCTGGTAACTCCACTGTTACTTGCCTCGATAGCTTCTTCTGCATTTGCCCGATAACCACAGCGGCGCACGCACCACTACCACAAGCCAGGGTTTCGGCTGCACCGCGTTCATATACTCTTAATTTAATTTGATTGGCTGCAACCACTTCCATAAAGCCCACATTGGCATGTTCGGGAAAGCGCTCATGTAAAGATAATTCTTTCCCTAATTGTTCAACAGGTGCTGCGAGCACATCATCAACAGTCACCACACAATGTGGATTGCCTAATGATACAGCGCCGCAAAGTACCGTTTCTGAATCACTGCGGAGAATATAAGTGCCTTCCGTTTTCTGGGCGGTAAAAGGGATCTTACTCGGTTCAAATTGAGGTACTGGCATAGTCACAGAGATATTACCATCGCGCTCAACAAACAAGGTCATTTTACCCGAGGCGGTAGACACTTTAATTTTGTTTTTTGTGCATAAACCTTTCATACGGACAAAGCGAGCAAAGCAACGAGCACCGTTACCACACTGATGAACTTCGCTGCCATCAGCATTAAAAATGCGATAATGAAAATCTAAGTCGGGATCATACGGTGGCTCAACGACTAATAATTGATCAAAGCCAACACCAAAGTTTCTATCTGCTAACTTCGCTATCTGCTCATTAGATAAATAAACATTTTGAGTGACATTATCAAGCACCATAAAGTCATTACCCAAACCGTGCATTTTGGAAAAATTAACTAACATTATTGCACTTTCTTCTTAGTTTCTTCGTTAGTCTCTTTTTGGGCTTCTTCTTGGCCGTTTTGATCCGCGCCTGGCTCTGGAGGGTGGTATAAATCACCTTTTGAGCCGCAGGCTGAAAGCATAATCGCCAACGAAAATATTATTAGAGTTACAGAAACGTGTTTAATTATGTTCATGATTAGCTGTTTTTGCCATGAAAGTCGTCTAAATCAAGCTTTAGACTGAACTTAGTTGTTATATTTATCTCAGTTGATTGGTATTATACTCACATGCGGATTACCCAAACAACAAAAGAAAGCCAATGAACGATAGTCAATATAATTTAATTGCCGAAGATCTGTTACTTGCTGTTGAAGAGGCAATAGAAGATTGCGGTGTCGATATAGATTATGAAGGGACAGGTGGCTTACTCACCCTTACCTTTAAAAACGCCAGCAAGATCATCATCAATAAGCAGGCGCCCTTACATGAAGTCTGGGTGGCAACAAAATTTAACGGTCATCACTTCACCTATGCCGATGAGCAGTGGATAGATAAACGTGGTGGTGATGAATTTTGGCAATTTCTATCAAATGCCGTAAGTAAGCAAGCTGAAATTGAAGTTTCTTTGAAGGCCTAGTACCTAAAAGACAGAATAAACATAACTGGAATAACAATGAGTAAACAAACCGTAAGAATAGCGACACGTAAAAGTGCTCTAGCTCTGTGGCAAGCTGAATATGTAAAAGCGCAACTTGAACACTTTCATCAAGATATTAATGTTGAATTAGTCCCCATGACCACTAAGGGCGATATCATATTAGATACTCCCTTAGCAAAAGTGGGTGGTAAAGGCCTTTTTGTCAAAGAGCTTGAAGTTGCCATGCTAGAAGGCAGAGCAGATATCGCCGTACATTCAATGAAAGATGTACCTGTCGATTTTCCAGAAGGTTTAGGCTTAGAAGTTATTTGTCCTCGTGAAGACCCTCGTGATGCTTTCGTCTCTAATACATACGCCGCTTTAAGTGATTTACCTCAAGGTGCCATCGTTGGCACATCAAGCTTACGTCGCCAGTGTCAATTAAAAGCTAAACGCCCTGATCTTGATATTCGTGACTTACGCGGTAACGTGAACACCCGTTTAAGAAAGCTCGATGAAGGCCAGTATGACGCCATTATTTTAGCCTCAGCAGGCTTAATTCGTTTAGAAATGAGTGAACGCATCGCTCAATATATTGCGCCAGAAGAGATGTTACCAGCCAATGGTCAAGGAGCTGTGGGTATTGAATGTCGTACCAATGACGACACCATTAAAGCCTTATTAGCCCCTCTTGAATGTACTACTACACGTTATCGTGTATTAACAGAGCGTGCTATGAATAAAGCGCTAGAAGGTGGTTGTCAGGTGCCAATCGCTAGCTACAGTGTCATTTCAGATGATGGCAAAGAAGTACATTTACGTGGCTTAGTAGGCGCTGTCGATGGCAGTCAAATGATAGAAAGCGAAATAACTGGCCCGGTTGAGCAAGGTGAATCACTCGGCAACACCTTGGCACAAGAATTATTAAGCCGTGGCGCTGATAAAATATTGAAAGAGGTCTACGCTGATAACCAATAATGTCGCTAAGCTAAACGCGCTAATTACTCGGCCAGAACAAAAAGCCCAACAACTTGCCTTGTCACTCAAGCAACAAGGCATAGCTTGTGTCAATCAAACGTTATTTGATTATCAAGCACTGGCAAGTAGTGGTACTAGCAAAGCCTTATTAACCAAGGTAGATATGCTTATTTTTGTCAGCGTCGCCGCTGTCGAATTTGCACAGAGCAGTATCAGCACAGCGAATTGGCAATATGGACAAATATTTGCCGTTGGCAAAGCAACACAAAATGCCCTGCTATCCCTTGGGATTAGCCAGGTAATAACGCCAAGCCAAGAAAATAGTGAAGGATTATTAGCCCTGCCCTCATTAACACAAGACATTAAAGGCAAAACCATCACTATAGTACGTGGCAATGGTGGTCGCGAACATTTAGCTGACTCCTTAAAAAACCGTGGCGCTAAAGTCTCTTATCTTGAGAGTTATCAAAGAGTATGGCGAGTATTAGCCAAAGATATAAGCAAACAATGGTATCAGCAGCAAATTAATTGTATTGTCGTTACCAGTAACGCTATATTAGAAAAACTTGTACAATTAATGATAACTCATGGTGAGAAAGTCAATAATCAACAGTTAGCAGATTACTGGCAAAAGCAATGTATTTGGGTGGTAGCAAGCAAGCGTATTGCCAATAAAGCGAAAGCATTAGGTATAGACAAGATAGTCACCAGCGCTGGTGCCAGTGATCTAGAGTTGACCCAGACTTTACAAGCACTAGAGCAAACATAATAAAGCAAGTTAAGTAATTACATTCAATAACGGAATGCCAAGATGACCGAGAATAAAAAGCCATTAGTCACAGAAAAATCATCAACTACAGAGACTAAAAATACTATCGATAAGGTCTCTGAAAAAAAGCTGTCAGAAAAAAAAACTGATACGACAAAAACAGCTAACGCCAAAGAAGCGGCTCAAGCCCAGCCCAAAGGAATATCTAAGTTAGCATTATTAGCGCTCATCATCGCCATTGCCGCACCTGTAAGTCATTTTTATTGGCAACAGCAACAAAGCATGCAGTTAACCAATCAACTATCAAGCAAATTTAGCCAAGAAAATAGCGCTAATTTCAATCATTTTCAAAGCCAGTTTCAGCAAACACTCAGCAAACAACGCAGTGACTTCACCAAACAGCTACAACAAGTTAAAGAGCAAACAGCAAATGCTAGCCAAGAAAAAATAGCGAAACTCAATGATACCGTCTCGCAACTAGAGCAACGTATCAAGCAACGCCAACCCAGTGATTGGTTACTGCATGAGAGTGAATACCTAATTAGAGTTGCTGCCCGTACTTTATGGCTAGAACATGACACAAAAGCGGCAATAGGACTACTTAAAGATGCTGATGCCCGCTTAACTGAATTAAACGATCCTGCATTTTTACCTGTGCGTGAACTTATCCATCAGGATGTTAAATCACTCGCATTAATGCCGACCTTACAAACAGATGAAATTGTGCTGGCTTTGATGGCCATGAACAAGCAAGTTGCTATTTTACCCTTGGCAGTGGTGGACTTAGATAAAAACGCCAATCAAGAGCAAGATTTAACCCTCTCTGATGACATTAGTGATTGGCAAAGTAATCTTGCCAAAACATGGCAAAAATTTCTTGATGATTTTATACGTGTTCGTCAAAGAACAGGCACTATTGAACCCTTAATGGCACCTAAGCAACAAGAACATTTGAAGCAAAATTTGAGTTTAAAAATTCAATTAGCTTTATGGGCTGCCAGCGAGCGTAAAGGGGATATTTACCACAAAGCCTTAGCCGATATTGAGCAATGGCTTAATGATTTTTTTGCTATAGATCATGAATATAATCAACATTTTATGGAAGCGCTCATTACACTGCAAAAGCAACAAGTGAGTTACGACTACCCTAGTGAACTCGCTTCTTTGTCAGCCATTAGAGCCATGCTAAATAAGCAAATGAATGATTTGCCAAATCAGGACATGACTAATAACACTGTTTCTGAAACAACCATAACAAAAGACAATACTGCTGAGACAGTAATTTCAGAACAGCAAAAAAACAATGACGCTAGTAATGAGGGTGAATTATGATCCGCTTTATTATCATTATTGCCTTATTTTTTGGCGTCTTAGCACTAGCGCCCGCCTTACTCGATGAACCTGGCTACATCTTAATTTCAATCGGCAACAGTATTTTTGAACTAACGATATACGCTGCTTTTTTCTGGATTGCTGCCATAGCTGTTACCGCATTTTTTATCTATAAAATCTTACGTGGCGGATTCAAAATCAGCTTTAAAGCATGGAACAAAGTAGCGTTTGCCAGCAAAAGGCGTGGCATTGCCAATTTCAATAAAGGTTTGGCCGCTTATATGCTTGAAGACTATCAAAATGCCGAACAATTATTTTCAAAAAGTGCTGAGCCCGCCAAGCGCCAACAAAGTGCTTATTTATTGGCTGCAGCTTCATCCGCAAAACAAGGATTAGACGCTAATACTAATCACTATTTAGATTTGTTAGCGCAGGAAACAGTAAAGTTTAGCAAGTCTGATCTTGCTAGCATTATTGTTAAAACAAAATTACTGATGAACCAAGCGCGGCCTGATGCCTATAAAAAAGCGCGTGAGTTAATAGATGAAAACCACAAACTGATTGGCCATGACGCTAGGTTGCTATCACTTGAAATTGATCTGTGCTTAATCGAAAAACGTTACCAAACGGCTGTCGATTATTTAACTGCAGCGCGTAAGGAAAAAAGCATTGCAGATACCGTTATTCAAGCATGGGAGCAAAAGGCTTATTCAGGTGCTTTTACTGAAATCATCTGTCAACAAGATCAAAGCAGCTTGCAAGAGTACTGGCAAGCAGTCCCTCGTAAAGTTAAACAGCGTGAGGCTGTGCTATTTGCTTATTGTCATGTACTGGCTGAAAACAACATAACCGAGCCACTAACTAAGCTCATTACTCCTATGTTGAAAAAGCAGCCTAATGATAGTTTTTTAAAACAGCTGCGTAGCTTACCTATCAAGCAAAGTGAGCCGCTAATCGCATTGGTTCAAAAGCATTTACACAAAGATAGTAAAAATGCCCAATGGTTAAGTTGCTTAGGACATCTAGCCGTAATGAGTGAGCAATGGTCTATGGCTGAAAAAGCCTTTGGTAGCTTAGTCAGGCTTGAAGCTAACAAGGATAAAAAACAATATGATAAACAAGATTTACAAGCACTAGCTAAGGCGCTTACTGAAGAAGGCCAGCACCAAGCAGCGAATGAAGTCTGGCATAAAATTGTTGAGCTGAGTTGACTTATTGCTTGAAAATTAGCGGTAAACCTCTGGCGTCCACAACTGCATAAACATGCTCTGATCTGTCAGCGGCGTAAAACCAAATTGCTCATATAATCCATGCGCATCGCGAGTGGCTAGCATTATTCGACGCAAGCCTTGCAGCTGAGGGTGTTCAACAACTTTCGTCATCATTCTTTTACTTAATCCCTGCCCCCGATGTGCCTCTAAAATATAAACGTCAGCTAAATAGGCAAACGTTGCCGAGTCGGTGATTAAACGAGCAAAACCTACTTGTTGTTCTTTGCCACTTGCCTCTGTCAGTAAAACACCAAAACAGAGTGAATTTTCTATCGCCTTAGCCACTACTTTTTTAGGCACATTTTCGGCCCAATAAGAGCGAGATAGATAATGATGAATAGCATCAACATCCATTTCCGCTTTGTTATTGGTAATTCTGTAATCCATTATTTTTCTATAACTCGATAAAAAATCGTAACAACAGGGTGAAGGTTATTTAGATAAAAGCAAAGGCATCCGCATACATGTGCTCTAACAAAGCGCCATGCTCCACAAAATCGCCTCTAATTGCGCCAACCATTTCAAAACGACCGGCTAGGTAAATATCATAAGGTTCAAGACTAATAATATCATGCATGGCCGCTTGATGTACCAAACCCGTTTTGCCTTGCCAGTTGCTATTTTCATCTACATTTTCAATTACAGGGATAAAATTAGCATGAGGCAATTTAGCGATAATTGCCGCTGTTTCTTCTAATTCATAGGCTGCGCCTAATTCACGCAAGCCCCAATACACCATGATATGACGTTGAGAGTTTTGCTCGGCTAGATATTCAAACATAGATTTAATATATGAAAAGCCCGTACCACCCGCTAATAATAACAGTGGCCGTTCACTATCTAGACGCAATTGAGCATTCCCAAGTGGTATCTCAATCTCGATAGGCTTTTGCTCTGCTTGTGCTGATTTAATACGATCTATTACCTGCATCGGATAGCTGTCCGCAACAAAAGCCCCAATTTGTAGTTCAATGAGATCACTGTTCGGTGAGCTAGCAATAGAAAATGGCCGCTTATCTTCATCACTCATGACAAAATTCAGGTATTGTCCGGGGACAAAATCGACTTTTTGGCTTGGCTTGAGTAACACTTTAAAAACATGTACCGTTAATGATGTTAACGATTCTATCTGACAACTAATTGTGTTCATTATTATACCTAACTCTATTTATTCTGTTCTGGAAGAATATCTAAATCTTCCCAAATTTCATCTACTTGCTGCTTAATGGTTTCGTCCATAACAATAGGAACCCCCCACTCTCTATCAGTTTCACCCGGCCATTTATTGGTGGCATCTAAACCCATTTTAGAGCCTAAACCTGACACTGGGGAGGCAAAATCTAAATAATCTATCGGTGTATTATCAATTAAGACTGTATCTCGGCTTGGATCCATACGCGTGGTCATTGCCCAAATTACATCTTCCCAATCTCTAGCGTTAACATCATCATCGCAAACGATAACAAACTTTGTGTACATAAACTGACGAAGGAAAGACCAAACCCCCATCATCACACGCTTAGCATGCCCTGCATACTGCTTTTTAATGGTAACCACGGCTAAACGATATGAACAACCTTCTGGCGGCAAGTAAAAATCTTGAATTTCCGGGAATTGCTTTTGCAAAATAGGCACAAAAACTTCATTTAGCGCCACACCTAAAATAGCCGGCTCATCAGGTGGCCGACCTGTGTAGGTGCTATGGTAAATAGGATCTTGACGCATGGTTATGTGTGTGACGGTAAAGACAGGAAAGTCATCTACTTCATTATAATAGCCTGTATGATCACCGTATGGGCCTTCAGGTGCAGTTTCTTCCGGATCTAAATAGCCTTCGAGTATAATTTCTGCTGTGGCAGGCACTTGCAAATCATTACTAACCGACTTAGTCACTTCTGTTTTTGCGCCGCGTAATAAACCGGCAAAAGCATATTCTGACAAGGTATCTGGTACCGGCGTTACAGCCCCTAAAATAGTCGCAGGATCAGCACCTAAGGCAACAGACACTGGATATTTCTCACCTGGATTAGTCTTTTTGAACTCTTGAAAATCTAACGCACCACCACGATGAGACAACCAACGCATAATCACTTTGTTTTTGCTTAGTACTTGCTGACGGTAAATACCTAGGTTTTGTCGCTCTTTATGAGGACCTTTGGTGATGGTTAATCCCCAAGTAATCAATGGTGCAATATCACCCGGCCAGCAATGTTGAATGGGTAACTTGGTTAAATCAACATCGTCACCACTAAGCACAACCTGCTGACAAAGCGCTTTTTTGATCACTTTTGTTGGCATGTTAAGCACTTGTTTATAAACAGGGAATTTACCTAAGGCATCACGAAATCCTTTTGGCGGCTCAGGCTCTTTAAGCATCGCTAATAACTTGCCAACGTCACGCAATGCATTAACATCGGTTTGCCCCATGGCTAACGCAACCCTTTCTGGCGTACCAAACAAGTTTGTCAGTACTGGCATATTAAAAGGAAGATTATTCTCATCGACAGCATTTTCAAATAACAATGCCGGCCCTTTCGCGCGTAGGGTGCGATCACTTATTTCAGTCATGGTAAGATGAGTAGAAATAGGCGCGCTAATGCGTTTTAGTTGCCCTAGTTTTTCTAACTGACTGATAAAATCTCTTAAATCATTGTATTTCATGCTATATTTTTGATAACAAATAAGAAAATTAAATGTAAAGCAATTATACCTTGCCATACCAATAAAGACATCAATCTTTATGAGAATGATACTTAATTAAAGTCTTGACGTTATGCTATAACACTATCTATACCGTTTGATAATTTGATACTTAAGGACATGCAATGAAATACCTACTACTTAGTTTAATTCTATGTTGTCATTTTACCTTTGCCGCTTGCGATACAAGTCAATATCGCGAATTTGATTTTTGGTTAGGCCAATGGCAAGTTAAATCAGCAGCAAGTAAGCAGTTAAGTCAAAGCAAGATAACTCAAATAAACAATGGTTGTGGCTTGCTTGAGGAATATAAAACCCCTACTGGCTTTCAGGGTAAAAGTCTGAATATCTTTGATAGTCAAACGCAGCAGTGGCATCAAACATGGATAGACAACACGGGTTACTTACTCAAATTGTCTGGCGGCATAGAAAATAACAGCATGGTGATGACAGGGAAAACCCATGACAAAAATGGAAATATAATTTTGAATAAGATCACATGGACACCATTAAAAGGTGGTGAGGTACGCCAACATTGGCAAACTAGCACCACGCATGGAAAAGCATGGCAAACAATTTTCGATGGTATATACCATAAAGTCCCCGATTAGCTTAAAAACAGCAATAAAAAAGCCAACTAAACAGTTGGCTTTTATCGTAATCGAAAATCTACTTACTTACGTTTCATCGAGTCAAAAAATTCATTGTTGGTTTTGGTCATAGCCAATTTATCAATTAAGAATTCAATGGCGCCAACTTCATCCATTTCATGGACAATTTTGCGTAAAATCCACATTTTTTGTAATTCGTCTGGTTTAGTAATCAGCTCTTCACGACGCGTACCACTACGATTAATATGAATAGCAGGGAAAACACGTTTTTCTGACACTTTACGCGACAGATGTAATTCCATATTACCTGTGCCTTTAAACTCTTCGTAGATAACTTCGTCCATTTTAGAGCCCGTTTCTACTAATGCAGTGGCAATAATCGTTAAGCTGCCACCTTCTTCAATGTTACGTGCCGCACCGAAGAAGCGTTTAGGACGATGCAACGCATTAGCATCAACACCACCGGTTAAAATCTTGCCTGATGAAGGCACAACCGTGTTATAAGCACGCGCTAAACGGGTAATTGAATCTAGTAAGATGACCACATCTTTTTTATGCTCAACCAAACGTTTAGCTTTTTCTATCACCATTTCAGCTACTTGTACGTGTCGACTTGCAGGCTCATCAAAGGTAGAGGCAACAACTTCACCTTTAACTAGGCGCTGCATTTCAGTTACTTCCTCAGGACGTTC
>JAPHTO010000116.1 GCA_026196955.1 Colwellia sp.
TTAAAAGGCTTATATGCGGCGTTATTGATTTTGACAAGGGAGTAACCATTCTCTGCAATCAATGCCTTGCCTTTAAGCCTTTTAATTCTCGCTAAGTGGGCAATAAATTAATGCACTTGGTATAACTCAGCAGCTCTTTATGAATCAGCTTTTACCTTGTTTAACTTCAGGTTTGCATTCAACTTTAGCGATAAGGGACGGAAAGATATAATTCGGCATGGCGCGCTTATCATCGAAACTTTCAATGCCTTGTATCATTTCAAGTTTGTAATGGTAACTACCGCAAATGCTATACGATTTTCGTATTAAAAAAGTGGCTAGGCGATCAAAACTGACTTTGCTATTGGTGATAACTTCTAATTGGAAGTGGTCTTTTGCTAACTTAATTTGCTTAAACTGAACGTTATGATCAAAATCCCATTGCGTTGCTCCATTGCTATTAGCGCTTGTTGTCTCGACATTCACACAACCAGTCACCGTTACAGATAATATCCCTAAAGCCATTAATAGGGCTGTTTTTTTCATCATACCTCCTGCTGATGCAAAAAGAGGGCATAAACATTACCCTCTTTGAGTATAGCTGCTATATCGTTATTTTATGCTTAATCATCAAGCAGCGCTTATCTTCTTGTTGTTTAATGAGTAAGCTTCGCTTGGTACCCGCAGATAAATCAGTGAGTTCATTCACCGCTTTATCTAAACGAGCTAGACTAGCTTTATTACATGTTGCAGGAATGAGGTTACTGTAACTGCGCATAAATACCGGGCCGTTATTTTTATCAATGCTCAGTAAGCTATTCATACGTTGTGTAGCGGTTTGTTCGTTGAAGTGGTTTTGCTCGCTAGGATAAAGTGCCGACATAGCGGTGCGTAATTTAGAAAAAGGCATGTCGCTATTTTCTTGCTGAATTTTTGCGAGCCAGTCGGTTTTAACTTTGGCACTTGGTGCAATGGCCTGCGCATAAATAGCCGATTTCTCTCCCGTATCAGAGCTGTCTAATGTTAGCTCTTGGGCAATCAACTCAGCTGACTTAGTATGATTATATCGGCTTAATTGCGCGATAATATCCCAACGAATATCTTGGTTGATGGATAAATTAGCTAATGAGTGTTGCCCTGTTAATAATTTATAAAGATTGTCTAAAGCAGGCTTTGTGTGAGCGAAATTTAAGTAGCTACTAAACCAACGGCGTTGCATATTTTTGTTGTCACTATGCGATCTAGTACTCTGCCAGGTTATTTCCTCTAATTGTTGCGCTATATCTTTAACATAGTCATGTTGGTTACCTAACGCTTTATTTAGGTAGACTTTGGCAGACGCTATTTGCCCTAATACTTGTCCTAAGGTGGTGTAGTCTTGCTCAAGTGGTGCATTAGCTAAGGCAACCGTTAAGTATTCATTGAGTGCTAATTTTCCATCTCGTACACTGTCCCATAAGCTTTGCCACAACATAGAGCGCAGCAGAGGATCTTGAATTTGTGCTAAATATTGCTTGGTCGTATTAAAAGAGCGCTTATCTAAATTAACTTTGACAAAGGCCCAATCTTGATAATTTGGGTAAACCAAATCTGGGCATGACACGCCAATTAATGCCTCAACAGCCGTTTTTTCTCCTTGATAGATAACCGCAATTTTTTTGGTTAAATCAAAGCCTGGCTTTTTGGCTTTAAACAGAGCTATTTGTACTTTTTGCTCACGTAACGTTGGTTGGCTAATATCAGCGCTTTGTAATAATTCAAAACTGCTAATTTTACCTTCAGCACATTGATAGTTTGCTTCAATGGTATTGACACCTGCTTGGTACAGCCACTTTTGTTGCCATTGACTTAAATCTTTGCCGCTAGCTTTTGCTAAGCTATCGATGAAATCATCAAGTTCGGCATTTTTATAAGCATTCTCCTTAAGGTAGAGTCGAATGCCTTGTTGGAATGTTTTTTTACCCAATAGGTAGCGTAGCTGATTTAACACTGAAGCGCCTTTGGAATAAGTAATGGCATCAATATTATCAAAAGCATTTTTGCTTGATGGTACTGGCACTTCAATGGGGTGTGTGGTTATGCGTTGATCTGCTCTATAGGCACTTTGTTTGCCATGTGCGTAAAAGCTGCGCCAAGCATGATCAAACTCTGTTGCTTCGCTTGTTGCTAGCGTTGCCATAAAAGCGGCAAAGCTTTCATTTAGCCATAAACCATTCCACCACTTCATGGTGGCTAAATTGCCAAACCATTGATGCGCCATTTCATGCATTATTACGCTAGCAAGTCGTTGACGACGGCTTTGACTCATTTCACCGTTAGTTAAAAAGCTTCCTTCAGCAAAAGTGACTGCAGCAGCATTTTCCATTGCACCGTAAAGAAAGTCAGGCACGAGTACTTGGTCATACTTCTTGAAAGGGTAATCAATAGCAAAATAGTCATCAAAAAACTCAAAACCTTGTTGGGTATAAGTAAACCAGTGCTTAGGCGTAATTTGTTTGGCGACAGATTGGCGGGCGAATAAGCGCAGTGGGTATTTACCACTGTTATCTTGCCACATTCTATAAGGCCCAGCATGCAAAGAAAAATTATACGGACTTAATTTTTGGCTTTTTGGAAAATGCCAAATGTTAACCTCACCTTGACCAGAGACTTTACTCTCTTTAGTGGCAGAAAATACCGTCCAATCTTTGGGTGCAGATACCGTCATTTCAAAAGTAGCTTTAAGATCTGGCTGATCAAACAAAGCAAACATTTGCTGTGCTGCTGCAGGTTCAAAATGAGAATAAAGGTATACTTTATCATCTACGGGATCTTTAAAACGGTGTAATCCTTCGCCATTGGTACTGTGTTTGCGGGTAAAGTTTACGGTAACAGTGTTTGCCCCTTTATTTAGCTGCTCTGCTGGTAAAGTAATAAACCAATTGTTGTAACTCTTGTTAAGCCGCTCCTTAATTACAGCTTTGCCATTGATAACTAAGCTAGCTATATGCGCTTCACTTAAATCAACAGTGAGTGGCTCACTATTATCGTTTAATTCAAAGTTGATAATAGAAGTTGCTGAAAAGCTTTCATCCCCTGTTAATTCAAAATGTAATGCGTAACTGACTTTCGAGACGCGTGCAGAGCGTTTAAATGCTTGCGCCTGAGTTAGGTATTTATTTTCAGCGCGAGGTGAAAATGTTGTGGATTTCTGCTCTGGCGTAGGCGCAATATTCTGCTTACTTGATTTATCTTCAGTCGATTGACAAGCACTCAGCAGAGTTAATGACATGAGTGCTAAGGCCGCTATAAGGGCAAATTTTTTATTTATAATTTTCAAGAACATTCTCAAAGGGGATATTGATAAATTTTATCGAGTATAAATCAGAAGCTGCTCAGGAAAAAGCCCGCCATCATGGATGAAAAATAACAACAGTTTAACTGTAAAGAAGTAACCACAGTTAAGGTACTGAATTTGCCATTGTTTGCTGAGTTGTTTACTATTTGTTTTATCAACTAAAAAATAGAATATGGATATTATGGCTAGCCTCTCACTTGAAAAAAATAAAGCTAATACAAGCATATTTGAGTTGTTACCGGGTCAATTACTTGATGTGCAGTTTGAGCAATTATCTGGCGTACGTCTTAAGTTACCCTTGATAGGTTATGCATTTGGCCAATATATTATGCTGAAGTTTCCTGTGGGAATTCGTACGCATGATTATCATGATGCGTTATCGGAAGGTAAATCAGTTTTCATTCGTTATTTAGTTTCAGCTCATGATAGTGCTGATGCACAAGGCGAGTGTTTTTCATTTGATTCAACCATTAAATCAATTATGCATTCACCTGAAAAGTGCTTAGTTATTGAATATCCTTTGCATATCTATAATCGCCAGTTACGCCGCTATCCCCGTACACAAGCTCACCTGCCAGCTAAATTAAAGTTCATAGGCACCGAATTACTAAGTTTATTGCCTGAGTTTCAAGGGGTGGTGGTTGATATATCACCACGAGGTTGTGGCTTTTCATTTAGCACAGCAGAGCAATTATCAAACTTAAGAAATCAAGAGTTAACCTTGAAGGTGCAAAGTCCTATTGAGGGTGAAATAGCCATAACTGCGCGTGTTTGTAATCAAAGGTTTGAAAATGAAAAAATGACCTTAGGCATGCAATTTATTGCCGATTCTGTGAAGGTCGAACGTTTACTGGTGCATTTGTTTATTGAGTGTTTGTAATACGTTATGTTGAAGCAATAAAAAACCAGCTTCCTTGTGAAAAGAAACTGGTTTTATCATTAACTATTAACTATTAAGTTAAGCTTAACGGTAAGCTAAATAAACTTATTTTGCTCTTACTTCTTTTTCTTAACCGCTTTAGCGTTAGGTAAATCAGTGATTGAGCCTTCAAATATTTCAGCAGCTAAACCGATTGATTCGTTTAACGTAGGATGAGCATGAATAGTTAAACCAACATCTTCCGCATCTGCGCCCATTTCAACCGCTAAACAGATTTCACCTAGCATTTCGCCAGCATTGATACCGACAATAGCACCACCAAGAACGCGACCGGTATCTTTTTCAAAGATCATCTTAGTTTTACCTTCTGTACGAGCAGAAGCGATTGCACGACCAGAAGCTGCCCATGGGAAGTTAGCAACTTCAATGTTTAAACCTTGCTCTTTTGCTTCACGCTCAGTAACACCAACCCAAGCCATTTCTGGATCAGTATAAGCAATTGAAGGAATACAACGTGGGTCAAACTCATGTTTTTTACCTGAGATAACTTCAGCGGCACAATGTGCTTCATGTACGGCTTTATGCGCCAGCATAGGTTGACCAACAACATCACCAATCGCGAAGATGTGTGGAACGTTAGTGCGCATTTCTTTAGACACGTTAATGAAACCACGCTCGTCAACATTAACACCCGCTTTATCTGCGGCGACTAAGTGACCATTTGGCTTACGGCCAACAGCAACTAAAATTTTGTCGTAACGTACTTGCTCTGCAGGTGCTTTTTTACCTTCAAAAGTAACGTATAAGCCATCATCTTTTGCGTCAACTGCCACAACTTTAGTAGACAACATGATGTTGAACTTCTTCTTGTTGTAGTTGTTGTAAATTTTAACAATGTCTTTATCTGCTGCTGGAACTAATTGGTCAGCAAATTCAACAACACTTACGTTAGAACCAAGTGCTGAATAAACAGTACCCATTTCTAAACCAATAATGCCGCCACCAAGTACTAACATTTCGCTCGGAACGTCTTTAAGCTCTAGAGCGCCAGTCGAATCAATAACACGAGGATCATCAGTTGGAATAAAAGGTAAATCAATTACTGAAGAGCCACAGGCGATAATGGCATTATCAAAAGTGATAGTAGTGTTTCCGTCAGCGCCAACAACTTCAAGGGTTTTATCAGAAGTAAATGAACCAACACCGGTAACTGTTTTTACTTTACGTGCTTTAGACATGCCGCCTAAGCCACCTGTTAATTGACCGATTACATCTTCTTTCCAGCTACGGATTTTGTCTAAATCAATTTCAGGCTTACCAAAGGTAACACCGTGAGATGCCATTGCTGCAGCATCATCAATCACTTTAGCAACATGTAAAAGTGCTTTAGATGGGATACAACCTACGTTCAAACATACGCCACCAAGCGTTGCACGGCTTTCTACTAATACTACGTCTAAACCAAGATCTGCTGCACGAAATGCTGCTGAATAACCACCAGGGCCAGCACCTAGAACTACAACCTGAGTTTTAATTTCGTTACTCATACTATTCCTCAATAAAACTGTTTAAAGTTTTCTAATTTGTGTAAATATTTTTATGGGCGAAATTCTACGCTTAACTGTTGAATTTCGCCAATATTAATTTTTAATTCTTACTAAAGTATTAGTTTTCGAATGTCAGACATTACGCCTGCTAAATGCACAGTAAAGCGTGCAGCTAGCGCACCATCAATTACACGATGATCGTAAGACATTGATAATGGCAACATTAGTTTAGGCTCAAACTCTTTGCCATTCCACTTAGGCTTCATTTCAGACTTAGATACGCCTAAAATAGCTACTTCAGGTGCATTAACGATAGGTGTAAACGCTGTACCACCAATACCACCTAAACTTGAAATAGTGAAACATCCACCTTGCATGTCAGCCGCTTTTAACTTGCCTTCGCGTGCTTTAATGCTAATTTCAAGTAATTCGCGAGAAAGCTCATGAATACCTTTTTTATCTACATCACGCACAACAGGAACAACCAAACCATTAGGCGTATCAACTGCTACACCAATGTGAATGTATTTTTTCAAAATTAGGCTTTCACCATCTTCACTCAAGCTAGAGTTGAAGGTAGGGTATGCGCGTAGGGCATCGGCTGCTGCTTTTAAAATAAA
>JAPHTO010000009.1 GCA_026196955.1 Colwellia sp.
GCAATTAGCTGGTCGTGGTAGCGAGTTGACACGTGCACCTCGTATGCCATTGTCAGGTGATGAACGTGCCAATGTTGAGCGTATTTTTAACGAAGCCAACAATAACCGTGTTGATTTATCAAAGTTTAACCTTGACTAATAATCTCACGTTCAGCTAAAACCAACAGCAGCACATCACTTTTTAAGTAATGTGCTTTGTTGTTTTACCAAGTACGATATATAAGGACTAAATGAAATATGATTAAAGGCACTTTCTTTTGCATAGATGCCCACACATGCGGAAATCCCGTTCGTCTAGTCACCAGCGGTCACCCCAATTTACAGGGAGCCACTATGAGTGAAAAACGCTTGGATTTTATGGAGAACTACGATTGGATCCGCCAAGGTTTAATGTTTGAGCCTCGTGGCCATGACATGATGTCAGGATCATTTCTTTATCCACCCTGCAGTGACAATAGCGACGCTTCAATACTCTTTATTGAAACATCAGGTTGTTTGCCCATGTGCGGTCACGGCACAATCGGCACCATTACCGCAGCGCTAGAAAATGGTTTACTGACCCCCAAGAATGAATCGGTAAATGGTCAAAATCATCTCACCATCGATGTGCCAGCAGGACAGGTGTCTATTGAATACCAGCAGCAAGATAACAAAGTTACCGCGGTTAAAATTTTCAATGTCGCCTCTTATTTAGCTCACCGCGATGTGATGTTAGATATCCCAGAGCTTGGTACTTTAAAAGTTGACGTTTCATATGGCGGCAATTTCTATGTCATTGTTGAACCACAGGAAAATTTTCCAGGCATTGAGCACTGGGATGCAGGCCAAATTTTACATTGGAGTATGATAGTACGAGAAGTAGCACGTAAAGAGCTTACTTGTGTTCATCCTGAAGACCCCAGTGTGAATGGTGTTTCACATGTATTGTGGACGGGTAAACCTCAAACTCAAGGCTCTGATGCTGCCAATGCTGTATTTTATGGTGACAAAGCCATCGACCGTTCTCCCTGTGGCACAGGCACTAGCGCTAGGATGGCACAATTATTCACTAAGGGCCTGTTAAAGCAAGGCGATACTTTTGTCCATGAAAGCTACATAGGTAGCCAGTTTGTTGGAAAAATAGAAAGCGTCATTGAAATTGATTCAAGCAAGGGAAAAATTCCCGCCATCATGCCAAGCATTGAAGGCTGGGCAAGAGTCTTTGGAAAAAATTGCATCACAATAGACGATGATGACCCTTATGCCTTTGGCTTTGTCGTGAAGTAATTCCTTCCCCTTTGACAGACTCAGGATAAACAAGTTTCCCCGCTTGCCCTGAGCCTGTCGAAGGGTTAAAGGAAAAAGAGGCAAGAGCTAATACTTAATAAAATTTTAAATAAAGAATTTAAATAGGAAGTTAATATGACTATTACCGGTAAAAATTTAATCGCAGGCGAGTGGACTGGCGACACTAAGGGTGGTTTTACCGCTTTTGATGCCGTTAGTCATCAAGCAATGACAACTACCTTTGCAGATGCCACTGACATTGAAGTAAATACGGCTATTAATCGCGCCAATGACGCTTTTATTTCCTATAGCCAAACAAGTCCTGAAAATCGCGCGCACTTTTTACGGACTATTGGCGAGCAAATTAGTGCATTAGGAGATGAGTTAGTCACAACAGCTTGCGCGGAAACAGGCCTACCAGCTATGCGCATCCAAGGTGAACGTGGCCGTACCATAGGCCAATTAAATCTATTCGCCGACTTATTAGAAAAAGGCGAATATGATGCCGTCATTGATTTAGCTGATAATGATCGCCAACCACTGCCTAAACCTGATACTCGTCTAGGCTATTTACCTTTAGGTGTTGTAGGCGTTTTTGCTGCAAGTAATTTTCCACTCGCCTTTTCAACCGCTGGTGGTGACACAGCCTCTGCTTTAGCTGCAGGTTGCCCTGTTGTTATGAAAGCTCATGCTGCACATCCAGCTACCGCAGAATTGGTTGCACAAGCTATTTTAAAAGCTATTGATATTTGTGATGTAGACAAAGGTGTGTTCTCACTTATTCAAGGCAAAAACTATGCTATAGCCAGTCAAATTGTTACGCATCCACACGTTAAAGCCGTTGGTTTTACGGGGTCTGAGCGCGTTGGCATGATCTTACAGCAACAAATTAATCAACGTCCCGAGCCTATCCCTTTTTACGGGGAGCTTGGCAGTATTAACCCACAATACATCATGCCTGAAAAATTAGCGCAAAACTCCCAAGCCATCGCACAAGGCTTAGTTGGCTCATTAATGATGGGACAAGGCCAGTTTTGTACTAGCCCTGGTGTTTGGGTCGTTATTGGCAAAGAAACTGATGATCACTATCAAAGTTTCACCGACGCTGCTGCTAAATCACTCAGTGAGCAAGCTGCCGGTGTTATGTTAACGCCTGCCATGTGTCAATCTTATACAAATGCGATTAAAGAGCGTAACGACACAACTGGCGTAACATTAGTAGCAACAGGCTTATCAGGCAGAGAGCAAGATTGCTCAGCAGCTTTATTTGCGACTGACTTTGCTACCTATGAAAGCACCCCGACTTTGCACCAAGAATTATTTGGTTTTAGTGCTTTAATTGTACGTTGTGATGACTTTACTCAGATGATGAAGTTTACCAAGCTGCTAACAGGTAACTTGACCGCCAGCATCCACGCCCTTGATGCCGACTTAACTTTATCAGCACAACTTTCACAAACATTGGTTCATAAAGTAGGCCGTTTAATATATAACCAAATGCCTACTGGTGTAGAAGTGTGTGCCTCTATGAATCACGGTGGGCCATTCCCTGCCTCTACTAACATAAGAACAACGTCTGTGGGTAGTGAAGCAATAAAACGTTTTCAACGGCCAATTTGTTATCAGAATATGCCACAAGCTTTGCTACCTAAAGCATTACAAAACTAAAAAAACTGCCTATAAAGCCGCTCACAAGAGCGGTTTTTCTTTACAGCAATAAGTAAGCCTATTGGTCGTTAACGGAAAGGAGTTTCAATGATGAAAACAAACATAACAAAACTTGTACTCAAGATAACCGTATATTTATTATGCTTTCTTACCCTGCCTTTACATGCAGGTTTTGATATCTGGATATATCCACTAGCCTTTAATAAAACTAAGCAAACATGGTCTATTGGTCATGGAGAAGCCGTAACCAAGAATCAAAAATATAATAACCAACCTAACTTCACCTTAACCGGAGAGGCACTGTTATTCGTTTCCAATAAATCAGGCGACTTTAACGATATCTATCGTTATAACATCTCGAAACAGCACATCACTAAAGTAACAAATACGCCAATGGAAAGTGAATATTCTCCTATTGAGACAAAATCAGGTATTAACTATGTACTTGAACAAGGAATTCCTCACCAAAGTATTTGGAGTTACACAGAAGATGAGCCACGAAAACGCCTTGTTAATAGCTTAATTCCCGCAGGCTATTTTGCGACTCATGAGACTTTAGGCACCTTAATTTGGGCTCGGTATGCTGGCAGTTTATATTTTGAACCCAAAGGCGAGTCAGCCAATGAAAGTCACTTTGTCGTTGCTAATGTTGGTCGCAGTTTACATCGCATTCCAGATGAAGACAGTTTCAGTTACTTGCACAACCAAGCTGATGGAGCGGCCATTATTAAACGCTTTGATCCCACCAATCTCAGCCATACCAACTTAGTAAATATAACAGGTGCCAGCCAAGATTATGCCTGGAGTAACACCCAATGGTTATTTAATTTTAAGCATAACCACTTAAGAGCTTGGCACTATACTCACGGTAGAAATAACGTCACAACCCCTTGGAAGTCAATCGCTCATTTTTCACCACCTGATGGTTATAGTTCAGCTAGTCGGCTAGCGATAAGTCCAGATAATAAATTTATCGCTATTGTCTGGAAAACAGCAGAATAATAAAGATTTTATTTACCTCTGTTTTTCATTGCTAATTTCTTTATAATGAATTGTATAAAATAAGCAATCAATAAAGTAGCAGCAAAATAATGGCCATTGAATATAAAACACGCACTCAATTAGTAGTTGAAATTCTTAGAGAAAAAATACTTAGCGGTGAAATTGTCGCTGGTCAACCTCTACGCCAAGCAGCATTAGCAGATGAACTTAATGTCAGCCGTATTCCTGTTCGTGAAGCATTATTGCAACTAGAAGCTGAAGGATTAGTCACCTTCGAACCACATAAAGGTGCAAGTGCTACTGAGCTTAATCTTGATCAAGTTGATGAGTTATTTGAGCTTAGAGCGATGATTGAAGGGGATTTACTGGCTGCTTCATTAGTTAATATTAGTGACGAAGCCTTAGCACAAGCGACCGATATTTTAGCCAAACTTGATAGTGCCTTAGGTAAAGAGAATGCTGCTAACACTTGGAGTGAGTTAAATTCTGACTTTCACAATTGCTTGTATTCTGGCGCAAATCGCCCCCAAACAGCAGACTTGGTCAATATTCTTAACAAGAATGCTGATCGCTATATTCGCATGCATTTATTATGGGCGGGTGGTATCTCAAAGGCTGGTCCTGAACATGCTGAGTTACTTGCCTTCTGCCAATCAAGAGATATTGAAAATGCAGTAGCCAAGTTAAAACAGCATATATTGAGTTCTCGTGATGAAATCAAAGCATTTTTATTACAACGAGAATCAAATTAAGCTTCAAGCTTTCTCTTTTCATTGATTCATACTATAGCTCGCTATCAACCTCATAGGCGAGCTTCCTCCTTAAACGGCTAATTTTCAAGCGAAAATAATAACTATTCACCATGTAGCAATCAGTTACGCATGCCCTGCATCTGCAATCTTTGCAAAGAACTCAACATGAATTCTGCTATTCTCTATAAGCCCTTTTACGCTGTCAACGGTGCGCACCTTTGCTTCGTACTAAGCTTACTTATGCATGTCTACTTGCTCATTTGTTAATGCCAAGAGCCATTAAATTTAGTTTATTTGAGAATATATATATACAAGAACGCTATAAAGAAACACCAAGCAAATTACAAAAAACACAACTTAAGTCGAATTGCATTCGTACAGCAAAATATTATTCGGAATACTCACCAACCCAGAAAATATAGTGCACGCAAATTAAATTAGCATTCTCTTATTTAGCTTTATTTCGCCAAACAAGCAGTTAATTACAGCTACCTTCGTACTAAAACACTTTATTAAATTCATAGCTAAAACAAACTTAGCCTAGTTTTACTGCTTAAAAAAACATAGATTGTATACAATATATGTTATATAAGTGTATATGAATTTATTCCTTAACTTGATGCGTTTACTTTCAAGTAAGGTCACAACATAAACACCATGAAAGGGTAAAAACATGTCTAACATTGCTAACAGTGGTTTTATACCGCGTAAAACAATAATAGCTTCAACCATAACTTCACTACTTGCATTTACGCCAATAACACATGCTTTTGAAGAGGTAGTCAACGAAGAAGAAAGTGTTGAAACTATCGAAGTAACAGGCTCTAGGTTAACCAGAACAACCTTTGATGCGCCTAGCCCAACAACAGTAATCAGCGCAGAAACTATTCAAATGACAGGGGCATTAAACATGAACGATGTTCTGTCAACCATGCCTCAGTTTGGTAAGGGTTTTGATGCTACTGATGGTAATTACTCTTTCGGCAACTCAGGAATCAATGCGCCAGATCTTCGTGATTTAGGTTCAACGAGAACATTAAACCTTGTTAACGGCAAAAGACCAATTGCCATCACCAACGATAGTAATATCATGCTGACAGATATCGGTATCATTCCTTCGGAGCTAGTCGAAAGAGTTGAAGTTTTAACGGGTGGTGGCTCAGCTGTTTATGGCTCTGATGCGGTTGCTGGTGTTGTTAACTTTATTTTGAAGAAAGATTTTGAAGGCACTAATATCCGCGCACAAATGGGTGATACCGATGCAGGAGGAGCTGAGAGCCAATCAGTTACATTAACTCACGGGATTAATTTTGATGATGGCCGCGGTAATTTCACCATGTCTGTTGATTACTTTAAGCAAAAAGCGCTACGTTTTGCCGAGCGCCCAGGCTCAGGTAATACCAAAAGGTATATCAATAACCCAGATGACACAGGACCAAACGATGGTATTTTCGATAAAATCATTGCCAACGATGTCTCTTACCCTTCATTCAACGCGACCAATAATATGTTTGGTGTTTGGAACAATGATGCCGGCGATGTGGATTGGTTCCAGTTAAATGACGGCAACGCTTCATTGCGTACTCCAGCAGAAGCGACAGAAGATGGCTGGATGGCGCTAGACGGCAGTGGTTATGATCCTTTAGGCTACAATATGGCGCGTAATCCATACGATAGAGTCAATGCTTATGCCCGCTTAGGTTATCAGTTTGATAGTGTTACCGTCTCTGCAGATGTGATGTATTCAAAGACAGAGTCAGAAGATGAAATTGATCCCGCCTTTGTTTGGGATACTTGGACAACAGTTGAAGCTTTACAAGGTGATGGTATTGCCATACCAGAGTCAGTATTAAATACCTTAGATGACTACGGTGATAATTGGTTGAAATTACCTTACACTTTTGATGAAGCAGGCCCTCGTGGGCATAAAAATGAGCGCGAGTACTTATCTGCTAGCATTACTTTAGAAGGCGATTTAACAGACAATTGGTCTTGGGATGTCTACTTAACGACTGGTTTTACAAAGTCTAAGTTAACTAAAAATAATGATTTGAGAAATGATCGTTTTGATAGCAGCAACTTCACCATTATTGGTCCATGTGTTGATGAAGGTAATTGTCCTGCGTTCAACCCTTTTGAACCCGCGTCTCAAGAAGTTCTCAATTACATTATGGCCACTCATGACACCCACACCGATGTAACAGGGCATGGCTTTGCTGCTAACTTGTCAGGTGAAGTATTAGAGTTACCTGCAGGTGTCGTTCAAGTTACCGGGGGTATTGATATTCGTTATGAGAGTTTAGATTATCGCCCTTCTGAGCTTTGGAGCTCAGGTAACCTCTCGTCTATGATGACAGGTATTGATGATGTCAGCCGCAATATTCAAGAAGTATACGGTGAAATACTCATTCCAGTAATCAGTGATGTTACCTTAATCAAAAATTTAGAAATTGAAGCTGCCGTACGTCACGCAAAATACTCAACTGAATCAGCTAGCTTCACTAGCTCAAAGTTAGGTATTAACTGGGCTATTACCGATGATGTTCGTTTTCGCTCTACCTATTCACGAGCGATCAGAGCACCACAACTGGGCGAGTTATTTACGGGTGAGTCAATTGGTTATAGTGATTTAACCGATCCTTGTGATGCTGACGAAATTAATGGCGGTCCTGCTGATGGACGCCGTTTAACAAACTGTCAGGCTTTGGGTATTGATGAGGGTTGGGATTCAAACCTTAAAGGTAAACGAGGTAAAGTTATTAGCTCAGGTAACCCTAAATTAGAAGAAGAAACTGCAACAACCTTTACCGCAGGCTTTGTTTTTCAGCCTACCTTTATTGATGACTTAAGAATATCTATCGATTACTACGACATTGACCTATCAGATCTTATTGTCAACTTTGGCGCTAACACCATGTTAAGCAACTGTGTTGATTTAGAGTCAATTAATAACGACTACTGTGCTCAAGTATCAAGAGAAGCCAATGGTGATGTTATTTCGGTAAATGATACTTCGTTAAACGCGGATAATTCACGTCGTCGTGGTATTGACTTTGAAGGCTCATATGTTGTCAAAATGGCTGAAACTTTTGGTTTATCAGGTGAGTTATTGTTCAACATAGCAGCAACCCATCAACTTGAAAAATCTTATACTGAATATGATTATATTGAAGACAAGCCTTTGGTTGACGATCCTCTAGGAGAGCTCGGTGCTCCAGAATGGAAAGGTGACGTCATGCTAACTTACAACTTAGACGATCTAAGTGTTCGATGGACCACTAAATATACGCAAGGTGGGCCTCGTTATAAAGACGTAGCCGATGATCGTTATGAAGATATTGATATTGAAGACTCTATTGTCCATAACTTCTGGATGGGCTACGACATTAACGAAGAGCTTAATGTCTATGTTGGTGTGAACAATGTCACCGACGAAACTTGGTTAGATAACCCATTTACTAACTGGGGCCGCCTTAACTATTCACTGTTAGGTCGTGCTTACTATGCTGGGTTTAATTACAGCTTCTAACACAATTTTCCACAGTGCTCTATTAAAAACCTCACCTTCTCGGTGAGGTTTTTTTATTAACTAACGCGCTTAAGTGTTCCTTCTTCATAAGCAAAAAAACAGAAAAAGCCTGATGTTTTCACTATTAACTCAGCCACTATCCTACCTATTATCATTGCAGCATATGTGCTTTGAATTTTTGTATTAATCATTTGCAAGCAAACTGTATATTGGATACAATTCTAGTTCTACGCATAAATAAGTGATGAAACGTCTATGAAAGAGCATAAAGCAACGCCATTTCCAGCAGCATTTTATATTGCTAATACCATGGAAATATTTGAACGTTTAGCTTGGTACGGTATGTACACATTACTTGCGAGTTATATTATGACGCCAAGCACCCAAGGAGGCTTAGGCCTTGGTAATACGGAACGTGGCTTGATCATGGGAGTAGTGCCTTTTTTCTTATATTTATTCCCCGTTATTTCCGGTGCTTTAGCTGATAGGTTTGGCTATCGCAAAATGTTTTTGCTGTCTTTTACCTTAATGGCGCCAAGCTATTATTTTCTAGGTTATGCCGACAATCTAGCAAGTTTTATGGGTATATTTATGCTGATCGCCTTAGGCGCTGGCATTTTCAAACCCGTCGTTATCGCCACTATCAGCCGAAGTACAGATAATACTAACCGAGGCTTAGGGTTTGGTATTTTCTATATGATGGTGAATATTGGCGGCTTTTTAGGGCCGGTCTTAGCCCCTATTATTCAAAAAAATTATGGCTGGCAATGGGTATTTATTTTTGCTGCCATTTGGATTTCAATCAATTTCATTCCAGCCTTGTTTTTCTATAAAGAGCCTGAGCGCCAAGCGAAAACGGGGGGTTTAAAACAAGTATTCAAAGAAATGCAAGAAGTGCTAGGTAACGCGCGTTTAGCTCTGCTAGTCGTGCCTTTGCTAGTGCTATTAGTTTCATTTTATGCAGGCATTATCAGTGATGGTAAAGCAACCACAATAATCGCCTCAGTATTGATTATTACAGCCATTATTTGGGATTTTATGATTACTAAAACCTCTGAAAATAATAGCTCCTCACTCCCTTGGTATAAGCAAAAGATGAAAGTGGGTAATAAAGCGTTTATGGTATACCTGCTCATTTTAACCGGCTTTTGGACCGTTTATTTACAGATTTTCATCACCTTGCCAGTGTTCATTCGTGACTTTGTTGATACCTCAGATTTAGCACATTTGCTGCATAGCCTCAGCCCATGGCTGCACGATACTTTAACGGCTATCAATATTGAAACCTTATCCTTAGAAATAACACGCTTAAGTAAAGAGCTTGCTAGCGTCGACTTTCCTATCAGTAAAGAGCGTATTGGCGATATATCAACTACGTTAGCTTCGCTAGATATTCGCGTACCGCAAGGTGAGCTCATCAAGGCTTTTACTACGCTTGCCAAGTCAGGAGAGCAATTACCGCAAGCTAGCGCTGATTTTGCAAATCAATGGGCTAATGACTACCGTCAAATGAATCCTGCGACAATTTTAAGTTTGGACTTTTTAATGATCATCTTGTTTCAAGTGGTGATCAGTCGTTTTATTGATAAATTCAAAGCACTCCCAACTCTAATTGCGGGTACAGCGATTTTATCTTTTGCCATGCTGATTGGTGGCTTTGCCCATGGCATTATTTTTGGCGGCTTATTAGTTGCCGTTTCAGTGATTATTTTTGCTGTTGGCGAAATGACCGCCTCACCGAAAAGCCAAGAATACGTCGCTTCCTTTGCACCAAAAGACAAAGCAGCCATGTTCATGGGCTACTATTTCGTCTCAATGGCACTCGGCAATTTATTTGGCGGTTTACTCTCTGGCTGGCTATATCAAACACTTGCCGTTGATCTAGCAAGGCCTCTATTGATGTGGGCAGTGATCGCCTTGCTAGGCTTAGTAACTTGTGCAGCTCTATTTATCTTCAACCGTACCTTAGTCAGTGAAATTGAGCAGCAACAAGCCTTTCAACTGGCACAAATCACCAGTAGCGACTAGAGAAAACTCATGAAAAAACTAACATCCGTTATCGAGAAATTCGATCAGTGGCAACCCAATAGCAATCAAGAGCATTTTCTAACTATACAAACGCTTGAATGCCACACTGGCGGCGAGCCACTACGTATTATTACCAGCGGTTTTCCTGAGCTTAAGGGTGAAACTATCTTAGCCATGAGGCGAGATTGTCAGCAAAATCATGATCAGTTGCGACGCGCACTGATGTTTGAGCCCCGCGGCCACGCCGACATGTATGGCGCTATAATTACTCGAGCAGAGCGAGCAGACAGTCACTTTGGCGCTATTTTCATTCATAACGAAGGTTATAGCACCATGTGTGGCCATGCGGTCATCGCCCTTGCTAAGTGTGCCGTAGAATCTGGCGTTGTTGCGCAAACAGGGAGCGTTACTGAGGTTATTATTGACGTACCCTGTGGACAAATTCGTGCTAAAGCCTTTGCTCAAGATAAGGCTAAGCCTAACATCATTAGCCAAGTTAGCTTTGATTCTGTGCCTGCTTTTGTTTTTGCAACAAAGCAAAGCATTGAAGTTAAGGAGATTGGTACTGTTCATTTTGACATCGCTTTTGGCGGTGCTTTTTATGCCTACGTACAAGCTTCAACGTTAGGGCTTTCTTTAGTGCCAAAAGAGCAAGAAAAACTTATTGATTATGGCCGAAAAATTAAAAATGCCATTATGAATAATTTGCCGATTACGCATCCCTTTGAAGCTGATTTAAGCTTCTTATATGGCGTGATCTTTGTTGATAGCTCACCACGTGAAAGCATACACAGCCGCAACGTTTGCATTTTTGCTGATGGCGAATTAGACAGAAGCCCAACCGGCAGTGGCGTTAGTGGCCGAATAGCCTTGCATGTCGCTAAAAAAGAAGTGCCTTTGCAGCAAAGCATCATTATCGACAGTATTTTAGGCAGCCAATTTAACGTGCAAGCGATAGCGCAAATTAACTACGGCACGCAAGATCAAAGCTATGATGCCGTGATAGCACAAGTCACTGGTGAAGCATTCATTTGTGGTAAAGCACAATGGTTGATCAATCAAGACGATCCTCTCAAAGATGGCTTTTTATTAAGGTAAACAATAATGAAAATTAACACATTACGTCAACAAGTACTGACTCAAAATCACAGTGCGATCATAGTCTTTAGCGATATCAATATTCGTTATTTATCAACGTTTTCAGGACATGCTGCAACAATATTAGTAACCGAAAAAGTTAACTATCTGATCACTGACTATCGATATTTCGAGCAAGCCAAAAGCCAAGCACTTGGCTTTAAAGTCATCTGTCGTGATCGCGAAAATCAAAGCTTAGCGGCGCTTATTATTGAGCTATTAAACCAAGAAAACTGCCAAACACTGTTCTTTGAAGGTGAGCATATCAGTGTTTCTCAATGGCAAGATATGCAAGCACACATAGAGCAAGGCACTGATATTACAACTTTCTCACCATTAACGGGAGCCGTAGAACAACTGCGCATGATCAAATCGACAGCAGAGATCGACAGTATAAAACATGCCGCAGCTATTGCCGATCAAGCACTTGCTAATGTTCTGCCCTTAATAAAAACAGGAATTACAGAACGAGAATTAGCGAATGAGTTAGAGTATCAAATGGCAAAATTGGGCTCAGAAGAGCTATCTTTTGCAACAATTTTAGGCTTTGGCGAGCGAAGCGCCCTGCCCCATGGTATTCCTTCAGACCGCGCACTCAAGCAAGGTGATTTGATTTTAATTGACTTTGGCGCCGTGGTGAACGGTTACCGATCAGACATGACTCGAACTTTTGTCTTTGGTAAAGCAGATGCAAAGCAGAAGAAAATTTATCAGCTAGTCCAGCAAGCTCAACAAGCTGCTATTGATGCAGTCAAAGAAGGCGTAACTGGCCAGTATTTATATCAACAATCGGCAAATATTTTACTAAACAGTGAATTTAAAGATTTCGCTGGTGAAGGCTTAGGGCATGGTGTGGGTTTGCAACTTCATGAGCTGCCCTTTATTGGAGCCGCATGTAAAACCACTATAGCGCAAGGTTGCGTAATCACCATAGAGCCTGGTATTTATATTCCTGATTGGGGCGGTATTCGTATTGAAGACGATGTGGTACTCACAGACCAAGGTTTAGAAATATTAACGCAATCGCCAAAACACTTAATTGAACTTTAACCGAGAAAGTTTAAAAGAATCAATCATTGGAATAATTATCATGAAAATCATTAACACAGAGCAAGTACAAAGCAGCTTAAATTTTGCTGAGTTAATTCCGCTACTAAAGCAAAGCTTTGCTAAGCCTTTTAATATGCCTCAACGACAGGTTCATGCCCTAGCACCTGAGGACACGAGTAATCATGATGCCTTTGCCTTGCTGCCTTCGTGGAATGACGAGGTTATTGGTAATAAAATGTTTACCTATTTCCCTGATAATAGTGCTAAGCACGACTTACCCGGATTATTCTCTAAAATCATGTTATTTCGCCGTGAAACTGGCGAGCCACTAGCCTTAGTTGATGGCACGAGTGTCACCTATTGGCGCACTGCCGCCATTTCAGCATTAGCTAGCCAGCTACTCTCACGAGATGACAGCCAGCATTTAATGCTATTTGGTACGGGTAATTTAGCCGCTTATTTATTGCATGCCCATATAAGCGTCCGTAACCTTAAAAAAGTTACTATTTGGGGAAGAAGTGCCAGTAAAGTACAAAAGCTCGTTGATGAATTTAGCGGCATTTACCCAAATATCAATTTTTACACCAGCTTAGATGTCGATCAGGAAATTCCCTTTGTCGATATTATCTGCTGTGCTACTGGCGCTAAAACACCGCTTTTTAATGGCGAGTTAATTAGTCAAGGTTGTCATATTGATTGTTTAGGAAATCATATGGTTGATGCCAGAGAGTGCGACAGTGCTACCATTAGCAAAGCTCGCGTGTTTGTGGATAGTTTAACTAACACCTTAAATGAGGCTGGTGAATTACTTATCCCTATTTCTGAGGGTGTTTTCAACTCTGATGATATTGTTGGGGAATTAGCTGATATGTGTAAACAGCCTGAAATATTAAGACAATCAGATAATGAAATAACATTATTCAAATCCGTGGGTACCGCAATCAGTGATTTGATCGCCGCTTATTTAGTTTATCAAAAAGTCAGTTAACTTAGTCTTAACTCATGTGATTTTTTAACATTATACCAATTGCATTAATTTATTGCTCAAACCTTGCTATCATTAGTAAGCTATAATGAAGGTTGTCAAAACAATAGTCAGTTGGCTAGGAGCTGCTGTTCTCAGCTGATTATTGATGACGTTTAATTCGCATTTTTTATGTAGCAACCGCTTAAATTTACAATCATATGACTAAATTAGCATGGCAGAATGAATTTCAATTTAACTAATATTCTAATGGTATTGCTGCTATTGTTTGGCAGCTTATTTCTACGCTCATCCTTTGCTGCAGAGCAAACACTAGTGATCCCCGGCAAACTCTTCGGTAAAGAAGTTAGAAACCCCTATATTGATGAATTACTTCACCTAATATATAGCAAGCTAGATGTAGACTTAACTATTGACTATAGCCCTGAAGGCTTGACTCAAGGAAGGGCTATGAAAGCACTTTCTGATGGAAAGCTGATTAATTTGAATTGGTCAGTAACCACGAAAGAGCGAGAAAAGCTGCTATTACCTATTCGTATTCCAATTTATAAGGGGCTGATAGGTTGGCGAGTGTCGTTTATCCGCGCTGGTGAACAAGAAAATTTTTCGCAAGTTAACAATATTACTGACTTACAAAAATTTTTAGCCGTACAACGCTTTGATTGGCCTGATTACAAAATATTATTAGCTAATGACTTGAATGTTGAAGGAAATATTTCATTTAATAAAATGTATGATGCTATTACCTTAGGCTTAGCTGATTACTACCCAAGATCTATTCTAGAAATCAGCCGAGAAAAAAATAATCCAACATTTAACACCACAGGGTTAAGCATTGAGCGTTCACTGTTGATTAAGTATCCTTCGGCCTATTATTTTTTCGTCAATGCAAAAGATGTCGCTTTAGCAAACAGTATAGAAAAAGGCTTTAAAATAGCGATAGAAGATGGAAGTTTTGAAGATTTATTTCTACGTTATTATGGCGAAAATCTTAAGAAACTCAGCCTAGATAAGCGCCGTATTATTGAACTTAACAACCCGTTTTTCCCTTCACCGCTTTAGATCACTTAGTTTTCTTAAAATTTCTTTATCATGCTTGCTCAAGTGGTTTTTAAACTCTTTTTCTAAGGCTAGTGCGATAGTTAGAATGGTATGCGATGAAGTTTTAGCTTTTAAAGCACTGGCAAAATCATCTAAATAATTCAGTTCTTTTTGATGTAATAGAGAATGCTCTTGTACAACTTTTTCCGGTAAGTGTTGCTGTAATATTTGTTCTTCTCTGATCACATGTTCCAAAAAGTGAGTTGTAAAATGTTCTAATATGGTGATGGCATACTGGTAATTTTCCGGATGATTAACCAAGCTTTTTAATTTTTCAATATAATCAAAAAGCACTTTGTGATCTTCATTTAAGCTTAAAAAATCAATACCTTTTTTTTGATGCTTTATATCGACATGAGCTTGCTTCATGCTAGCTTTCTCCATAGATGAAAATCATATGAATGCGGTTTGCCTTTCAAAGCATAGCACAAACGGACAATTTCACATTTTCTAAAGAAAACCAAAACGCATTTATACAAAATATAAATGCGTTTAATCTTTGCTGAAAGACTAGCCTAGGTTATTGCTTAGCAATATTTTCCTGACTTTTCACTGCATTTTCATGCCAGTACTGCCAATGCATATGACGAGGTGTTTCTTTTAAATGCGCAGGCTGTAAATAATCTTTATAGGTATAACGATAGAACTGTCTCGCTTTATGAGGTTTTTTCGCTGAGCTTACATCAACAAATTTATCATTATGAGCAGCTAGCCACGCCGTGAATTCTTCTTGATATTGCTCACCACTGCTATCAAGCAACTCTTTGTAACCATCAAAAAAGTCTGTTTTTAAAAAATGAGCAAGTTGACGGTATTCTTCAGTGTGTCGTTCAAACATAAAGCGCGTTGCAAGATAACCCCACTGATAGACTTGATCCGTGCCATCTCGATATTTAGTATCAAACACTTGTTGTAGCGTTAACCATTTTGCTCGCTCTGTTTTATTGAGTAGCTTAAATGCCTTGGGGTTATTATCGCCTTTAGAAATATACTCCGCTAGCCCCTCTGACCACCATACTAAATGGCTAGGAAAGTGGTTAAAGGTATCGTATTTAATAAAGCGACCATCAAGATAGTGGACATATTCATGATGTAAATTCCACACTTGAAATTTAGGCCGCACCCAAAAATGCTCATAAGAATAAAATGTTGCAAGGTTATCTGGATCTTGAGTAGTGCCTTCAATATACATGCCGCCATTATTCGTTTTAATATCAAATACTAATTGGCCGTATTTATTATATTCGGCAGCGTTATTAAACACGACAACACGCAACTTATCATTAAAGTCATTCGCAACGGGCTCGCGGTTGGTTGCTAGTTTTTCATGGAAAACCGTTTCTTGAGATATCAATTGTTTGCATGAGTCTTCTAACTGAGCTTGCGTCATCTTCTGAGTACGAATAAATAAGCTATCAGAGCAAATGTGCTTAATTGGGGTTGCTTCCTCAATTGAAGGTGTAATACAGCGATTTTTTAAACTGCCCTCCATACACTCAGATTTACCGCGAAAAGTACTCACCACATAGGGAACACTGAACAAACGTTTAAGTTGCTCTTGATCACTCTCAGCATCTCGCACTGAACTCGATAACGCTTGCCAAGTCGCATTATCTAATGCCTTCATCTTTTGTAGCTCTGGCAAGGTAATTTCACCATCATCGAGCTGTTTCTGCTCAGCCTCAGTTTTTGTATAATATGCATTCCAATATTGTTTGCTATAAACATTATAATACTGAGCTAGCGCCCAAAGAGCGTGCTGTTTAGGCCAGTCATCGCCATTAATAACAGCATTCTTACTGCCAATCAGTGCTAATAGCGCATTAGATAAAGTCGCTTCTGATGCATAAATAGCGAGATGTGCCTTTTTATTCTTGCGAGTAGCTTCATAAGGTAGAATAGCGCTGGCACGAATAATCTCCCAAAATGCATATTCAATATCCTGCTGCCCATCAACAACGCTTAAATCACTGGTCGCATATAAATCAATTAATTGCGCTAATGGTTGAATATGATCCACGTTGTGTAATTGCAAACTTTCTAAAAAGTACAATCGATAAAGTGCCACAGCATAATTTTCATGTAAGGCGGCAGTTGCTGGTGTTATTTGATAAAAGCCAGGCATTGCCTGTAACGCTAACAAAGCATTATTAACTGCTTGCGCAGTCCCAACTGACCAATTTTCATCTGGGCCAAAACTACTATAAACCCGAAAATAAAAACTGAGTTTATCTAAGTCTTTATCTGCTAAGTTTCCAGCCTTTGCTAAAGTCGTAATGGCTTGGCTAACATGCAATAGCAAGTCCTTTTGATAATGATCAAACTCTTCAGACCATAAACTTTCAACATCTGCTGCAAGAATTGATTGCACACCGCTAGTTTGCAATGCAGGCTGTTGAACTACCTGCGGAGGTAGTTTTTCTTCATTCAGGCTTGGTGACTCACTAGAAGGAGAATGGCTGCAAGCACTGATAGCAAAGCTTGTCATTAAGGCAAAGAAAAAAGTGTTTTTACTATTCATCATTATCAATTTAAAAGTGAAATTTACACCACTGTATACAATATATTATTTCAATTCAAGTAATTTTGTTTTAGCGCATATATCTCAAGCACGTTAACTGTTACTCTTTTTATGTCAGTGTTAGTGAAAACAAACATAGCCACTAACCAAATAAAAAAATCGACCAAAATTCGGAATTAATAAATGAAAAACAAACCTAATAAACTCGCCTTAGCTGTCAGCTTGGCTATAGCATTAACCGCTTGCTCTGAACAACAAAAAACAAATGATCAACAAACAACTTCAGTAACAAGTGTTGAACAAGCAACAGAGGGCAAAAAACAAGTTGATGAATTCAACTGGGTAGCAGAGCGCTTTGCCGATATTCGTGTATTACGTTATCAAGTGCCTGGTTTTAATGACTTGCCATTAGAGACCAAGGAGCTGCTTTATTATTTATATGAAGCGGCGTTATCTGGGCGCGACATGACTTGGGATCAAAATTATAAATATAATCTGACTATTCGCCACACCCTAGAAGCAATAATGTCTGGCTATCAAGGTGATAAAAGCACTGAAGAATTTACTAAATTTGTTGAATACACTAAACGTGTTTGGTTCTCAAACGGCATACATCACCACTATATGTCAGCAAAAATTCAACCTGAATTTAGCCAAGAGAGTTTTGCTAACTATGTTAATGCTGTTGCCGACCAAGGTAAGCTACCACTTAGCAATACCGATGGTGAAAAACAAACTGTTGAACAGTTAATCGCTCAATTAACGCCGATAATTTTTGATAAAACTATCGCCCCTAAAATGGTTGATCAATCAGCTGGGATCGATAATGTTGTTGCCTCTGCTGTGAACTACTATGAGGGGGTAACTGAAGCTGAAGTAGAAGCTTTTTATAAAGCAAAAACAAATAAAGATGATAAGCGTCCTGTTTCTTGGGGATTAAATTCTAAATTAGTAAAAATAGATGGGCAGCTCGTTGAGCAAACATATAAAGCGGATGGCATGTATGGTGAAGCAATTACCAAAGTTGCTTATTGGCTAGATAAGGCAGCAACGGTTGCTGAAAATGAACAACAACAAAAAACACTTAAACTGCTCGCCAAGTATTATCGCAGTGGTGATTTAGCTGATTTTGATGCCTATAACATTGAGTGGGTAAAAGATGTTAACTCTGATGTAGATGTCGTGAATGGTTTTATTGAGGTATACGATGATCCTTTAGCTTATCGTGGCTCATTTGAGTCCGTTGTTTCAGTAAAAGATCATCACGCAACCAAAGTAATTTCGGCCATTGCAGATCAGGCGCAATGGTTTGAAGATAACTCGCCACTGATAGAGTCCCATAAGAAAAAAGAGGTTAAAGGTATAACTGGTAAAGCCATAACTGTCGTGATTGAATCAGGAGATGCTTCGCCCTCAACACCCATTGGTATTAACCTACCAAACGCAAATTGGATACGTGCAGAGCATGGCTCAAAATCAGTCAGCCTAACTAATATTGTTGATGCTTATGATCACGTTAAAGGCGGTTCATTAAGTGAGTTTGCTTGGGATGAAGCGGAAATAAAACGTGCTAAAGAATTTGGCCCATTAGCGTCTCACTTACACACTGATTTACACGAAGTAATAGGTCACGCTTCTGGACAAATTAATGACGGTGTTGGCACACCAAAAGAAACCTTGAAGCAGTATTCTTCAGCGCTTGAAGAAGGCCGTGCTGATTTAGTCGCCTTATATTACTTAATGGATCAAAAACTTATCGACATGGGCGTTATGCCAAGTTTAGAAGTAGGTAAAGCCAGCTACGATAGTTATATTCGTAACGGTATGATGCAACAGCTGCGCCGCTTAAAATTAGGTGAGAACATTGAAGAAGCCCATATGCGCAATCGTCAACTCGTTGCTAGCTGGGTATTTGAAAAAGGTGCAAAAGATAATGTTATCGAGAAGCGTATTCGTGACGGCAAAACGTATTTTGTAATCAATGATTACCAAAAACTTCGCGCTTTATTTGGTGACTTGCTTCGAGAATTACAGCGTATTAAATCCGAAGGTGACTTTGCCGCTGGTCAAGCGTTGATTGAAGGTTACGCGGTAAAAGTCGATGAAAAACTACACCAAGAAGTATTAAATCGTTATGAAAAACTCAACTTAGCTCCTTATTCTGGTTTTATTAACCCTAAACTAGAGGCGGTTTATCAAGGCGATAAGATCATTGATGTGAAAATCAGTTATCCAACCGATTTTTCTAAGCAAATGCTTGAATACGGTAGCGATTACAGCTTATTACCTTATATAAACTAATAGGTAATGATACGAGTTTAAAAGGGTTTTAATAAGCCGTGTGGTATCACCTTAAAAGTGATGCCACACAATTCAGACCTAGTTTATACCTACCTTTTCGATAAGAGTTTTTCTCTCTAACCATCAATACAGCTGCTGAAATATAAATCAATCACCATTATTGATAACCGCAACAGATTTACGATTAAAAAATGTTTTCAGTAATGCCAGCGCTAATAATAACCAAGCGCCTAAAGCGACCCAAAGCATACCGTGGGCTAAAAACAATAAAGGCGTGAACTCAGACGAAAGTGCTAAATTATTTGTCGCAACGGTATACATACCCAAAGGGAATACAATACTCCATTGCATAGGACTGTATTTAAGTGGTACTTTTCGATAGCCATGGGTCCAAATTCCCATGATAACTAATAACGGTATCCACCATGTCGCCCATGTCCACAACATAATAGAAATCAATTGTATGACAGCATGTAATTCAGCAAGCATGGGAATAACAGGATCTGTTAATAACAATCGAGTACCGGCATTGGCACTGATCGCTGCCGCGCCCATAATTACCCACATTAAAGGAGAACAATCATTAGCATTCATGGTTTTGAAAAAAATTCGATAACAAAACAATGTCACCAGCACCGCATAAAAAAGAATCCCCAAAGCCCATAACATATGAATTTCAACCATCAAATAGGCTGAGTACTCGCCAAGATCACCTGCTATCTGTGTGCCAAGTAATACTAATGATTGCGTACCAACAATCAATATTAACCAGCCACCATGCATAATATTGACTTCTCTATCCTTATGAGCAAAGCATAAAACAGTAAAACTTAAATACATTAAAATAGACCAATAACCAAATGCGATAAACCAGCAAATAATAGCAAGCGTGGGGTAGTCACGTTGGTGTAACAAAACACCGCAAAGGTTGGTCGCTGCGACAAACGTAAAAAAAACAAAGGTGGTTTTAGGATCGATTAAATTTTCAAATACCTTTTTAGGGTATTTAATTAAACGCCACGTATAAAGATAGATCATAACAAACCACGTTATCATGGTTATTACCATAAAAATGTCTGATACAGTCATGTTGTTATGTAAAAAGAAAGCGATAGAAATAATGCCAGTTGCCATAGTCATAGCAAAATAACCTGGATATAAATCTTTTAACCAATTACGGCTTTCTGACATCTAAAAACCTCACTAAACACATGGATATAGTTATTTCTTGAGCATAACAGAGTGTTGGCATAAGGCAAACTCTCTAAAGTCACACTAAGTAACCTGAAAAAGCTTGCCCTTAGGCTTTTGATTAAATTCAAATTTGCAAAACAAGGAAGGGTTTTAATAGCTTGTGGGAGGGTTTTATTTATTGCACTGATAAACATTGCCAGACAATGTCACATTGGTCTGTTGGCTACCGCCACCAAAATCTGCATCATAATGTCCGGTTTGACCTGCTCGCTGAGTTAACAAGTAAACAGTATCTCCGCCAAGTTGCAGCGCTTTATTTTTCAAATCGTTTCGCGCACCCGTTTCTAAATCTGCATTAGAAGTAAATGGGCCTGAAAAGAAGTCACCTTGGCTACCGGTTATATCCCCCAAAAAGGTACATTCTTCGTTAGGCTCATTATGGGTGATACGAATTTTACTCGCGGCTTGTTGAACGGGTACGGCAGTACATGCAGAGATAATTGTAACTAATAGTATGGCTAAAAATGTTTTCATATTATGTTTCCTCATCAATGTTTCATAACGTTAATGTTAAATTGATTACAGATAAATAATATTTAGAAAGTGTAGCAAGATTGTAATAATCCACTTACATTTACGGATCAAATTTTTACAATTATAACGTAAGCCCAACTCACACTAAGTTATTTCTAGCCATATTGCGGTGAACTTTTTTAGCTATTCGAGCCAAGTCGCTCACTTCGCCTAAGGTGGGTATTTCATTATTATTAAGCTGGCATTGGTAGTGATCTAGCTCACTGCCCATGTACTCCAGCATTTTCTTGGGGCAACCCACACATTTACCTTCACAAATTTCATGCTCAGGCTTATCAAACGGTAAAGCCGTTTGAATTTCCTGGATTAACAGTTGCATTGCGGTAGATGTGTTGGGCTTCATATTTACAGTTTTACAATGTTAGCTATTGGCTTCTAGTTCAATTGGGTTTTCATCTCTGTCATAAATAACATAACGGCCAACGTTATTACCTGTTTGTACATCATTTGCCATTTTATTTAAGAAAGGTTCAGCATCATCTTGGCTTGGCGTCATGCCATTTTCACCGCTAAGGCTCGCAATAAAAACAAAATTCCAATTTTTTTCAATTGAATCAGCTTCTTGTTTAAGTGCGGCAAACGTTGTTAACTCTTCTGGGAGTTTATCAACACACATGACTGGTGAGATAGTACCTTGTTGGTGCTTCTTGCTCTTTTTAGGGTTTTTAGATTCTGCATTCGCAAACAAAAACATCAAACGTTGTGGTTGCTCTTGTTGATTGGTAAGTTCAAGTAATTCTTTAAATGTTTTCATGTCTTTGTATTCAGTTAACGTAAAAATTGCCAAGAATGATAACACAGAAAACAAAAAGCGCCTTGATCTGCGTTAACAAATCAAGGCGCTTGACTGTGCAATGCCATACTCCAGCTTAAAACATCACTGAAACATTAGTGCTATATATTACTGCTTCACTGCATTAACTTCTGCTTCGTCATTATCAAGTGCTAACTTGTAGCCAAATGAAACATGATGATAACGGGCGCTTGAGTAGTCGTCATGGATAGCAAAACCGAAGTTATACACTTTGCCTGCTTCAATGCTGATATCGCCTACTTTATCTGACTTAAGCTTGCGCTTAACAACAACAGACCAAGTACCGTTTTTAAGGGATGCTTCCACTGTCGCACCTTGTCCGCCATGCATGTCACGTGATGCTAAGATTTGACCATCTTCTACTTCACCTGAGCCAGACTTATAACGCACGAGATCCATAAACTGATCCGCGTCTTGAGCCGCTTGGATATCTGCATCATCTTTGAGCTTATCCCAGCCACCTAACGCTTTACCGCCACGACCTTTAAGCTCTAACTTAGTACGAGTTTCTTTCACATACTTAGTTACGCCTGTACCTGAGCCAGTATCAAAGTTTAAGCGTTTAGCTAAATCACTTCCTTTCAACACGTCTTGCTCTGGTGCAAATGGCATTGAGTTAGCATCAGCATGACACGTACCCCAACAACCTGCACGATCAGCATATTCAGCATCGTCAGTGGCAATCATGAAAGCAAGTTTCATTGGGTTTTCAGGATCCATTTTACCACCTTCAACAAAAGGCACTGGTGCATGGTCACCGTCACTCCAAGTAAATCTTAAGTAAAGATTTTCATCATCATGAGTAGCATCAATAGTGACATCAATACTGCCACGCTTACCTGGAATGATGTTCTCTTCTATCACTTTTTCGCTTTCACCACTTACAATGTTTTGACCAATATCAGCAATTTCTTCACCGTGGCACTCAGTACAACGATCACCTTTAGTGAAGGCTCGTTTTCCGCCGTGTTTACGCCCTAATATCCACTCAATTGAAGCGGTACCTGGGTAGAACACGCCAATGTCTGTTGATTTGGCTTTGCTCCAGTCAACATTAATACTACTTGCTTGAGCTGGCGCTTTCTTACTTGCTGCTTTGGGTTGTGCTTTAACATCTTGAGTGGCTAATGCCTGTGCAACGGCATCGGCTATTTTTTGATCGACTTTAACTTGCTCTGCTGCTTTTTCTTCTTTTAGTTTTGCTTTAGCTGCTGCTTCTCTTGCCTCTACGCGCGCTAAGCCATCTTTATAAGCTTGCGGCACTTCGCGAATATATTTAACGTCAGGCATTTCAAGCGCTTCAAGCTCTTCATCTGTTAATTTGTCTCTAACAGTATGGTGAGCAATACCTTTATGACAATCAATACAAGTTTGACCTGTTTCAAAGGCATTTAAATGTTGTTTACGTGCACGAGGCTTTTGATACTCTGGGTTCATTGACTCGAAGTTATGACAATTACGACACTCTCTTGAGTCAGTTGTTTTCATGTCGCTCCAAACACTCTTAGCTAATTCTAAGCGGTGTTCATTGAATTTTTCTTTGGTATCAATTTTACCCGTTAACCAATAATAAACTTCTCTTGAAGCTTTTATCTTACGAACAACTTTATGAATCCACGGTCTTGGCACATGACAATCAGGGCAACCTGCTCGCACACCAGTACGATTTGAATAGTGAATTGTCGGTGTATATTCTTGATAAACATTGTCTTCCATTTCATGACAGCCAATGCAAAATTCTGTGGTGTTTGTTGCTTCCATTGCCGTATTGAAGCCACCCCAAAAGATAATACCAACGACGAAGAAGATGACGGCACCAGAAACGGTTGTGCCAAGTATCAGTCGTCTTGACCAGAAACTCGGTTTTGTAAATGTGTTATTAGCCATAATTAGCTCTCAGTAGATAATGCTCTTATAAACACGTTAGATAAAAATAAAAAGGCATGGCATACGCCATGCCTTTAGGTAACCATTTTGTAAGTATTGCTTATATCAACTTACAAATAATAATTGCTTCGCCCTTACGCTGTATGGTCAAAATTCAAGAACTACTTTTAATGCTTAAATTTGACCTTACAGCAACAAGGCGAAAATTATTTAGGTTTTGTGGTTAATACGGTTATAAACGTTGAACTTACCAGTTGGGGTAGTTAAACCTTTAATACGTGCTTTCTCTTTAAGAGTTTTTGCATCGTATACTACGATTTCACCCGTTGGGTTCTTGTTGTCTTTACGGTTCCAAACAGAAACCCAAACCTCAGTACCATCATCGTTGAATTCCATGTGTAATGCTGCTTTACCAGGCTCTTTAGTTACACGGATAGTCTTAACAATTTCACGTGTTTTCTTATCGAAAACTTGTACTGATTGTTGTATTTCTGGCTCTGGGTGTTTAAGTTGGTCAGCCCAAACATAGTCTGAAGTTTCGTGAGTACGGATGAATACACCAGCACCATCAGTTTCAACTTCGTAACATAATTTCCACGCTTGATCAGGGTGGTTGATTGGATCATTACCCCAAACAGAAACTAAGCCAACACCTAAGTGAGTTGTACCGCCCACTGGACCACATTTTGCGTCAACCCAGTTAGCACCTGGACCTGGATGTGGTAAAGAGTCAACTTCGATCATTTTCTCAAGCTTGCCGTCTTTAGTATCTACAACAACCATTTTGTTTGATGCGTTAGCAGCAATTTGGAAGTAACGACCAGTTGGGTCAAAGAAACCATCATGCAAGAATTCAGCTGATTCAATGGCAGTGATGTTTAAGTTGTCTAAGTCAGAGTAGTCAACTTGTAACATTTTACCTGTTTCTTTAACGGCAACGATGAAAGCAGACTCGTTTGGTGCAGTGTAAATAGCCGCTACACGTGCTTCGTTAATGAATTCGCCTTTGGTGTTATAACCACGCGTTGAAACAACTTTAAGTGGGTTTAACGTGTCAGCATCCATAATAACGAAATGCGCAGGCCAGTAACCACCAGCAATTACGTATTTTCCGTCACCTGATACCGCGATATCACGTGCGTCATATGCCATTTTAGTTTCAGCAACTAACATTTTCTCAGGTGTTTGCCATA
>JAPHTO010000003.1 GCA_026196955.1 Colwellia sp.
CAGTAGCGGCAATGACTAAATTGATATTTGTAAGGTGACCCGCTTGATAGTTTTGTTTTAACCAAGTCAATTTGTGTAGGTTTATTAGCCGCTCAACACCAGAGCAAACAGTGCTACTCATGACGGTAATTTGGCTAGTAGATTTTAATAGCAACTCAATTTTACGGCTAGCGACTTCGCCGCCACCTATCACCATAGCAGAGAGTTTGTTAGCATCGAGGAAAACAGGAAAGTATTTCATAGTAGTTTTGATTTATTGTGCCGTGGTTTTTAAATGCCACTTTTGTAGAATTTGTTGATAATGGCCGTCAGATTTTATTTCTGCTAGCGCCTTTCTCAACTGATTAATAATTTTTTCATCGGTTCCCAAACTTGCTGCTAGATATAAGTCAGAAGCAATATCAGGAATTTGGTAATTTATTGCAATTTGGCTTGGGTCTAATTGTGTGTCTTCAATTTCGTATTTCCACAATATGTTATTAGTAAAGGCTAATTCAGTACGACCACTAAAGAGCATTTGCCAAAGCACTTTATAGTTACTGCTTAAATAAAGATTTTTACCTTCGGTAAATCCATGCTTGCGCAAGTATGTCTCTGCGAGATCTTGTCTAATACTGCCAACACTGTATTGCTTGGCATCGTCTATTTTATCAATTTGAAAGTCCTGATTGCCTTTTAAAGAAACCAAGTAAGAATTAATAGCAAATAACTTTCCAATCCAAATAAACTTATCTTCTCTGTCTTCCCCTCTTAACATCGAAAATATTAAGGTGTTCTCTTGCTCTAGTGCTATTTGATAGCTTCGCGCCCAAGGTAGTATCTCAATGTTGGCATCAATATTGGTTTTTTGAAGTAAGAGGTTAACAATATCAACCATGGCACCGGTAATAGCACCATCGGCTTGGCTGAATTGTAATGGCGGAAGCTTTTCAGTGACAATACGCACAGGTTGTGCAATTGCTATGGAAGAAAATAAAAAAAAGAGTGCTAATAGTTTGGTTATTATACCGATCACTTATATCACCCTTCATAGTTACTTTTCTCTATCCTACTATGAAGCAAAGTGCCTGTATAGCGGCAAAAGCTAAAGGTTGATCTATCTTAAGATTAATTGCTTTTTACTCACGGCTAAGCCATTGGAATCGCCATAAATATAATCACCGGCTTTAAACTCAATGCCTGCAAAGTTCACGTTAACATTCACCTCACCAATACCTAACTTTTCAGTTTTAATCGGGTTACATCCTAATGCTTTTACGCCTAATGCTAAAGTGGCAATAGTGCCTGCGTCGCGAATGCAGCCATTAATAACGATACCTTGCCAGCCATTTTCAACGGCCTTCTCAGCGAGCATATCACCAAGTAGCGCATTGGTTAAACTTGCTTTGCCATCAACCACCATAACTTTACCTGTACCGTCGGTTGCCACTAACTCCTTTACTTTAGAGTTATCATTAAAACAAGATACAGTGACAATAGAGCCGCTAAAAATAGTGCTACCGCCGTAATCGTTAAAAATGGGCTCAGCTAACTGCAATTGTGGTTCGTATTCGTCAAATAAATCGGGTAGAAGATCTAACATATTTTTGCCCTCAGGTTTAATTTCTCCTAACTCTAGCATCAATGAGTGATAAACTAGTATTGCGAACATTTATTGTGATCATAAATCAAACCGGAATAACGAAATGCCTTGGATACAACTCAGATTAAGCGCCAATGAAGAAACAGCAGAAAAATATAGTGATTGGCTGTCGGCCTGCGGCTCGCAAGCAGTAACCTTCATTGATGCTAAAGACACACCTATATATGAGCCTTTGCCCGGTGATGAAGTGGTTTATTGGTCAAACACTGTGGTTATGGGCTTGTTTGATGCCAGTCAGGATATGGATAAAGTGATCCGTTATTTACAAAGTATTCATCCAGACAAAGAACAAATGCGCTACAAGCTTGAGCAGTTAGAAGATAAAGATTGGGAGCGTGAATGGATGGATAACTTCCACCCAATGAAGTTTGGCAATCGCTTATGGATCTGCCCAAGCTGGCGCGAAGTACCCGAGCCAGATGCGGTAAATGTTATGCTCGATCCCGGCTTAGCGTTTGGTACAGGTACGCATCCTACTACGGCGCTGTGTTTAACTTGGCTTGACGGCTTAGATTTACAAGGCAAAACCGTTATCGATTTTGGCTGTGGCTCAGGCATTTTGTCCTTGGCTGCACTCAAATTAGGCGCGGAAAAAGTGATTGGTATTGATATTGACCCACAAGCATTACAAGCTAGTCTTGCTAATGCTAAACGTAATAATGTTGATGACAGGCTTGAGCTGTATTTACCTAAAGACCAACCAACCCTTAAAGCTGATGTTGTTGTCGCCAATATTTTAGCAGGACCTTTACGTGAGTTAGCACCTACTATTATTGAGTTTGTGGGCAACAAGGGGTTATTGGCACTATCAGGCGTATTAGAAGAGCAAGCAGAAACTCTGCAAGCCATTTATGGTCAATGGTGTGACATGGAGCCTGTTAGTGTGCAAGAAGAGTGGGTGCGTTTAAATGGGCAACGTAAGTAACAAATAGGAAACTCACCCTTCACGTTATTCTGTTCGTCCTGCATTACCCCGTTTCTCTTACACCACTCCGTTTGTCCTGAGCTTGTCGAAGGAAGCTTGTCGTACTTCGACTACTCGTTCCTCGAGCTCAGCACTAACGGATTATCCGCTTATCCTGAGTCTGTCGTACTTCGACTACTCGTTCCTCGTGCTCAGCACTAACGGACTATCCGCTTGTCCTGAGC
>JAPHTO010000102.1 GCA_026196955.1 Colwellia sp.
GAACCCATAATAATACCTACTGTCATGTTCAAAAGCCTTTCATATTGATTTTAAAATGCCTCTAAGAGGCGTTATATAACGTATTATAACCTTGTTTTCTATTAGATAAAAACTTAACTAACGCGTGAGAAATAAAACGACTCTATTTACGATGATTGACGTTTATAATCACATTTTTTTTGAGGACACATCACTACTTTTCCATTAGCCATATCTCTTTTAACTAAAATAGACCACTGGCAATCAGGGCATTGCTCAGCAATAGGAAAATAATTAATGACGTATTTGCATTTAGGGTATTGATCGCAAGAATAAAAGGTTTTACCAAAACGGTTAGTTTTCTCTTTCAACTCACCAACTTTGCCTTTGCTTTTACAGGATGGGCAAGCCACGCCAATATCATCATGCTGTTGGTCTTCTTCAATATGGTGACATTCAGGGTAATTGGTACAGCCAATGAACATCCCATAACGCCCTTGCTTTACTGCCAACAAAGAGCCACATAAAGGACATTCGCTACCGGGTAACACCGTATCTTCAACACGCTCATGTTCAACCACTGAGCGAGTATATTCACAGTTTGGATAGTTAGCACAACTAAAAAATGCCCCTGCTTTTCCCCGCTTGATAGTAAGCTCTGAACCACAATCAGGACAAATTTCATAAGCTTTTTCGAGCGCATGCTCATGGTGCGAAAATAGCTGTTTGTCTTTTTTACGATCGGGCGAATCAGACATTGATGAAACAGAAGTTGTGATTAAAGTTATGACATATTATGCCACAACTTTATCTAGAAAAACTACAGTGTTGTAAAATGAACTAAAGTCGCGTTAATGTAGAGGACCTTCTTGCTCATCAAAAACAAGATCTTCCATTTGTGAATAAGCACTTTCTTGACCAGGTACGTTAAACAACACCATTAGAATAACCCACTTCAAATCATCCATACTGAAGTGCTTAGTATCAAGCTCCATGACTCTGTCTATCACCATTTCTCGAGTGCTAAAATCGAGGACATTAACCTGTTCTAAAAATAAGATAAAGCCTCTACTTTCTGTATCCAGTAGCTGCATTTCTTCTTCGGTATAAATACGAACAGATTGATTGCCGACACGTGTTAAGTAAGGATAAGCGTCGGTGTCTTGTAAAGCAGCCAGCTTTTCTAGCCAACTTAGTGCTTTATATATTTCGTCCTGATGAAAGCCGGCACGAGTCAGCTCATCAGTTAATATGTCATGATCTACCATGACTTCGGCTTCACTATGAATATAATTTTCAAAAAGATACATTAAGATATCGAACATCATAAACCCCTTATATCGATGAGAATTATTAAAGTAATCTAAGGTAACCTCCAGGCACCGCAGCTACTAGACCACTAAGCTCTAACATTGTTAGCCGAGTTAATACTTCCTCAACGGGAAGCAGACTTCGGGAAACGACTTTATCAATAGGCGTAATTTCAAATCCCACACTAGCCAACAATGCTTCATTGCACAAGTCATTCTTTAAGTTTTTTTCTGTCTTTGTTGTTGAGCGTACTGCAAGTATTTGTTGTTCCTCATTTAAGTGTAGATCACTCTGCTCATCAATGCTTAACTCTTCTACTATATCGGCCACTTGCTCAACGAGTTTAGCGCCTTGTTTAATCAACCAGTGACAACCTTGGGCTTGCGGGTTATTAATGCTTCCCGGTACAGAAAACACTTCTCTATTTTGCTCTAAAGCACAACGTGCTGTAATTAATGAACCACTTTTAAGGGCTGCCTCAACAACCAAAACACCTTTACTTAGACCGCTAATAATACGATTTCGTTTCGGAAAGTGGCCCGCTTTGGGTGCTGTACCTGGAAAAAACTCACTGATAATAACCCCATGGTTTGCTTCTATTTGTTTGGCAAGTGACTTATGCCTTGCTGGATACATTTTATCTAACCCTGTAGCCACCACAGCGATAGTGCCTGTTGATAATGTTAAGGCGCCTTTATGTGCCGCTGCATCAATGCCCAACGCTAGGCCGCTAGTAATCGCAAAACCTTGTTTAGCCAACTGTTGTGCCATATCAAACGCCGTCTCTCGGCCATTAATACTGGCAGCACGACTGCCCACAATAGCTATTTGGCTATAATTTAACAACTGCGTATTACCTTTAGTAAACAAAACCAAAGGCGGATCATAAATTTGCTTTAATTGTTGAGGGTATAACTCATCATCAAACACAATTATTTTACTGCCGCAATCGATGCTAGCACTGATAATGTTGTCAATATGAGACCAATCTGGCTTATGAAATGCTGTTAGTTGTTTCGTGGTGAGGTTATTTGCAGACGTTAACACTGAGGTGTTTGCTTGTGACAAAGAAAAAAGCGCCGTTAACCCATATGAGTCAACCAGCGCTAGTTTTTTATGAACTGCTAAGCGAGGAACAAGCTTCAACGCTAGCCAATAGTGAATGTCGCTTTTCTCCACTTGCTCCCTCCCTTGAGCAAGCTCAAATTGCTCAGCTTGCTAAAATTAATCCTTTACGAAACATCATCAGTTTTTCTGAACACTATGTAATCGAAAACATCAAAACAAAAACCTATTCTGGCGCTGCAACAATGTCTTGTAGCCTTGCTGGTTTTTCTGTTCTCAATATTAATGCCATGCTTGCTTCTTGGTATACTTTAAATACCATCAACTCTCCTAAAGACTCTTCAGGCATTTTGTAATCTGAGCCATCAGTGGCAAGCATGCGATCCCAACGTGGTGCTTCTACTGTATATTTAGGGCCTGAGCTTGTTTCAACAACCC
>JAPHTO010000050.1 GCA_026196955.1 Colwellia sp.
ACCAGCAATGAGTCGGATACTGCCTGTTTTCGCCTTTTTGTTGAGTTGTTTTTTACCTTGATTCATATCACTGACAGCTTGGGGATTTGATGCTAATATAGCGGCAATTTTACACCATTATTATCAATACTGTTAGGTCGAAGAAAGTGTCGAAGAAGAAAAAAGGTATGTTTTCCTGGTTAGGCTTTGGTCAGGACGAGAAACAAAAAGCTGAAAAAGAGAGCGAACAGGATGCTATTGAGGGTGAAATAACGCCTGAAGATGAATCGATTGAAACAGTTGATGAAGCGCTGACAACTCATGAACATGTCGAGGAAGTTAGTGTGTCTGAAGCTGAGCCCCCTACAGACACTGAGTCAGAAATTGAGCCTACCCTTGAGGAAAATGAAGCAGAAGAGCTGGTTACCACACATAAAGTCCCCCCTGAAATTGAAGAAACTAGCACTGAAACGCTAGAGCCAGAGTCAGAAGTTGTAGTGGTTGAAGATAAAGAACCCGACGTTAAATTGGGCTTTTTTGCGCGTTTAAAACAAGGCTTAAGTAAAACACGAGCAAATATTGGCGGCGGTTTATTTGATTTGTTTCGTGGCAAGCAAATTGACGATGATTTATTTGAAGAGTTAGAAACTCACTTGTTGATGGCTGATGTTGGTGTTGAAACCACCATGAAAATCATTGACTCTTTGACGCAAAGCGCTAACCGAAAGCAGTTAAAAGATGCCGAAGCATTATATGAACTTTTAAAAATAGAACTTAAAAAAGTGATTGCTGATGTCAGCATACCTTTGGATGTTACCAACGATGATGGCCCATTTGTTATCTTGATGGTAGGTGTTAATGGCGTAGGTAAAACGACTACAATTGGCAAACTTGCCAAGCAGTTTCAGGCGCAGGGTAAATCGGTTATGTTAGCTGCAGGTGATACATTTAGAGCGGCAGCCGTTGAGCAATTGCAAGTATGGGGGGAGCGTAACGATATTCCTGTTATTGCGCAGCATACTGGCGCAGATAGCGCTTCTGTGATATTTGATGCCATTAGTGCCGCGAAAGCGCGTCATGTTGATGTCATTATTGCCGACACGGCAGGTCGACTACAAAATAAAGCTCACTTGATGGAAGAGCTGAAAAAAGTCGTACGCGTGATGAAAAAGCTTGATGTAAAAGCACCCCATGAAGTGATGCTTACGCTAGATGCAGGCACAGGCCAGAATGCGTTAAGTCAAACTAAATTATTTGACGAAGCTGTCGGACTAACGGGGTTAACGCTAACCAAGCTTGATGGCACAGCTAAAGGTGGTGTGGTTTTTGCCATTGCGGACAAGCATAGCATACCCATTCGCTATTTAGGTGTGGGTGAAGGCATAGATGATTTACGTCCATTTAATGGTGATGATTTTATTGATGCGCTTTTTGATAAATCGTAATAGACTGAACAAAAACAAATAATTAAAAAATATTAGATGATCAGTTTTAACAGTGTAAACAAAACGTATCCCGGTGGTTTTCTTGCCTTGAAGCAGGTTAACTTTACGCTGCAAGCGGGTGAGATGGCTTTTTTAACTGGCCATTCAGGCGCAGGTAAAAGTACGCTGTTAAAACTTATTTCCATGATGGAAAAGCCAAGCTCTGGCAGTATATTGGTTAATCATAGTGAGCTTGCAAAAATCGAATATAAGCAAATACCCTATGTTCGTCGCGGTATAGGCATGATTTTTCAAAGCCACAATCTTCTTAAAGACAGAACTGTTTTTGATAATGTTGCCCTGCCACTAATTATTGAAGGGGTTAGTCATAAAGAAATTCGCAAGCGTGTTGAGACCGCACTAGATAAAGTACATTTAAGTGCCAAACTCAAATGTTATCCACATATGCTTTCTGGTGGTGAACAACAACGTGTGGGCATTGCTCGCGCTATTGTCAACAAACCCCCTATATTGCTAGCCGATGAGCCTACAGGTAACCTAGATCCTAAGCTGTCTCTTGAAATCATAAAGCTTTTTGAAGAATTTAACGCTGCGGGTGTTACGGTATTAATTGCTACCCATGATTTAGGGTTAATTGCTCGAATGAAATATCGGACACTAACACTCAAAGAAGGCACCATGATAAATGATGGTTTAGTGGACGGATTAAACGCTGATAGTGTGCAAGCATTAGGAGTAATGAATGAGCAGTAATCGTCATTCGAGTGGCTTACATAAGCGAAGCAGTTTTATTAGGCGGTTATTAACGCTTCCTATTCGTCATCTACAACAAGCCGTTGGTAGTTTGGGGGATTTGTGGCGGACACCTTTTACGTCGGTAATGACGGTATTTGTTTTAGGTATCAGCCTAGCCTTACCTGCGACTCTACATTTATTTGTTAAAAATGCACAACAGGTGAGTGAGCAGTGGGATAGCGCCTCACAAATTACCTTGTTTTTGAAATTATCTGTCAACGATAAAAGCGCTCAAAATCTAGCTAAGCGCATTCGTTTATACCCAGAAGTTGAAAGTGTGCACTATATTTCTGCTAAGCAAGCTTTGAAAGAATTTAAAATTTTGTCAGGGTTTGGTCAATCATTAGAATATCTAGATAAGAACCCGTTACCTGCTACTTTACTCGTCACACCAACACAAAGAGCAAGTCAAGTTCGCGCTGCTAATGAGTTATTAATCAAACTCCAACAAGAAAGGGAGGTTGAGCAGGGTAAATTAGATTTAGAGTGGTTAACCCGTTTAGAAGCCATTGCGCAGTTGATTCAAGATATTGTCATGGGCGTTGCCTTGTTACTCTGTTTATCTGTTGTGCTTATTGTTGGCAATACCATACGCCTAGCCATTTTAAATCAAAAAGATGCGATAGCAGTGATGAAATTGGTTGGAGCAACCGACAGTTTTATTCAACGACCTTTTTTATATAGTGGTATGTGGTATGGCATTTTTGGTGGTTTACTCTCTTGGCTGGCAGTAAGCCTACTTGCGCAATACTTGTCCTCAGCCATCAGTAAGCTAACTGATTTATATCAAAGCAACTTTCAGTTACAAGGTTTAGCGCTTAATGAAGCGCTTTTGTTGATTTTTTTTGCTGTCTTGTTAGGCCTGATAGGCAGTTATATCTCAGTTCGTAAGCATATTCGCACCATAGAGCCGAACGCAGATTAGCAAATTTTATTTTAGCTAAGTCGTTGCTGCTACAAGGCTAATTTTGTGCAATTACAAATATTCACAAATTATTCGTTAATAAAATGAAAGATCATCTTGTTTTGCCCTTTCTATTAGGCTAATGTTTGTCTTCGCTCGGCGCAGCTTGGTAGCAGAAAAACTTGTTTTATGTTACTATCGTCAGTGAAAGGAAGTTCAGTTAAGTACACAATTATGAGGTCATTTTTTATGAGTAATACAATGCAGCTAACCGTTCCACAAAGTGGCAGTATTGAAGCATACATGCAATCAGCTTACAGCATTCCTATGCTTAGTGCTGAAGAAGAGCATGATCTTGCTACTCGTTTGTATGAAGAAAATGATTTACAAGCTGCACAAAAACTTATTATGTCTCATTTACGTTTTGTTATTCATGTGGCTAAAGGCTATGCCGGTTATGGCTTAACCCAAGCAGATTTAGTGCAAGAAGGTAATGTTGGTTTAATGAAAGCGGTAAAACGTTTTAACCCAGAAGTAGGGGTACGTTTGGTTTCATTTGCTGTGCACTGGATTAAAGCTGAAATTCATGAGTATGTTTTGAAAAACTGGCGCATTGTCAAAGTTGCAACAACCAAAGCACAACGTAAATTGTTTTTCAATTTACGCAAAAATAAAAAGCGTTTGGGCTGGTTTAGTAATGATGAAGTAAATACCGTTGCAGAAACTTTAGGTGTAAGCACTAAAGACGTACTGGAAATGGAAAACCGTATGAGCAGTCATGATCAAGCCTTTGAGCTTTCTAATGATGATGATGACAGTGCCAGTGCTGGAAACTTTTCACCGGCAATGTATCTTGAAGATAAGCAATCTGATTTAGCCGTTGAAGTAGAAAACGCTAACTGGGAAAATCATGCCAATAATCGTTTATCAACTGCTTTAGTTGCGTTAGATGAACGTAGCCAAGATATTATAAAAACTCGCTGGCTTAATGAAGATAAGTCAACGTTACAAGAGCTGGCAAATAAATATCAAATTTCAGCTGAACGAGTGCGACAGCTTGAAAAAAATGCATTGTCTAAATTAAAGAATACTATGGTGTTATAACATAAAGTTAAATGACCTTTTATAAACCGGCCTAGGCCGGTTTTTTTATGCTTTTATTTAATCCAGTAGCCTTCTATTAGGCTAGTAATATGTTTACTTTTTTACCCTACAGTTCCATTTGATTTACAGAAAAATTACTTTTTTATCTTTTTAAGCTAGCCTAGGGCGGAAATTTTGTTACACTTAGCGCTTAAAAATAATACTAATAAAGTCTTTCGGCCAAGAAAAAGTTGTTTTTAGTCTACTTGGATAGAAAAGATAATCATGGGAACCTTGATGGAACCAAGGGAAAAACAACAGCCTAGTGCGCCGCGAGAGTTACGTAAAGTAAAGCTATTGTTGCAAGAACTACAGCAAGCTAACGAACTACTTGAGCAAGAAAAAGCGCAGAGAAAAGTACTAGAGCAACAGCACCTTAGGGAGCTGGAGACACTAGTGGCTGAGCGCACCCAAGAATTACAAGCAGCAAATTTAAATTTGCGCATGCAAATGGCTGAACGGCGAAAAGCAGAGCAGCAGCTATATTTTGAAGCCCACCATGACGCTTTAACGAAACTCCCCAATCGAGCCATGTTCTCGGACCGACTTGGTTATGCAATACGACACTTAAAACGGCACCCTAATCAACGATTTGCGGTACTTTTTATCGACCTTGATCGTTTTAAAATGATTAATGATACTTTAGGTCATCATGCTGGTGATTTGTTTTTAGTTGAAATTGCCAATCGCTTGCGCGCGTGTGTTCGCGATAATGATGTTTTAGCGCGCTTGGGCGGCGATGAATTTGTTATCTTATTAGATTCCCTTAAATCTGATGATACAGAAGATGTTGCAGAGCGTATTATCAGTGCGATTGAAAAACCCTACACCATTGAAAACAACACCTTGTATTCAAATGCGAGTATCGGTATTGCAATATGCAGTACACAATATAAAAATGCCGATGAGATTTTACGTGATGCCGATGCTGCTATGTATCAGGCTAAAAGCCTTGGACGTGGTCGCTATGTGTTTTTTGATGAAAGTATGCGTGAAAAACTGATTGCGACTATGACGCTCGAGCAAGAGCTTCGCCTTGCAATTGAGCAACAGCAATTTGAATTACACTACCAAAAAATTTCTGACTTAAATAATGACAATACTATAGGCTTTGAGGCGCTATTGCGTTGGCAGCACCCGAAAAAAGGCTTGCTCACACCTAGTGAGTTTCTATTCCTTGCTGAAGAGACGGGGGTTATTTTAGCGATTGAAAACTGGGTCGTTGAAGAAGTTTCAAGACAGCTAGATACTTGGAAACATGATGCTCTATACCAGCATGCTTTTATTGCTATTAATATTTCTGGTAGGCATTTAACGCAAGCGAATCAGTTGAATAATCTGGTTACCTTAATCAAAGAGCAAAGTTTTGAGCCTCAAAAATTAATTTTAGAATTCAATGAGTCTGCTTTTTGTCAACAAAATGAAATTGCTTTGCAGGGGTTGCGAAAATTAAAATCGTTAGGGGTGCGTTTAGCGCTTGATGATTATGCTTCGGGCGTATCTTCTTTTAATTTTTTACACAGTTACCCGTTTGAGTTTATTAAACTCGATCGTGAGTTTATTCGAACTTTAAAACACAACAAGAAAAACCTTTCATTAGTCAAAGCACTGCATGACTTAGGTGAACAATTTGGTTATCGATTAGTTGCAGAAGGTATAGAGAGTGCCGATGTGATGGATAAATTACACTCAGTAGGCTGTGATTTTGGTCAGGGATACCATATTAGTAAGCCTGAAAAAATAGTCTTATCTCCTCTTAATAACTCAGATAAATCTTACGCTTAGCCCATAGTGTTCAATATAAATATTGTTTTAGCGCATTATTTTGCTATTGAAGGTATGCTTTTGCTCGTTTCATGGCTTGATTTAAGTATATAATGAGAGCAATTAGATTATAGGAGTTTGTTATGGGTGGTATCAGTATTTGGCAATTGTTAATCATTGCCGTTATTGTAGTGTTGTTATTCGGTACTAAAAAGTTGCGCAATTTAGGCGGTGATTTAGGCTCAGCAGTAAAAGGCTTTAAAAATGCGATAGGCGATGAAAAGGATTCAACGCAGCCAGCAGAGAAAACATCAGATACTTTAGCTGACAATACCGCGACTTCGAGCACAGACAAAACAAAAGAAAGCCAAAAAGAAAATAGCCAGGCATAGTTGATGTTTGATATTGGCTTTTGGGAATTAATGCTTATTGGCGTGATGGGGCTAGTTGTGCTGGGTCCTGAGCGTCTACCTATTGCGATTCGAACTGTTCGTGGTTGGATAGGTGGTGTGCGTAAGTTTAGTGATTCTGTCAAGTCTGAGTTATCAGAAGAGCTACGTATTCATGAATTACATGCGAACTTAAAAAAAGCTGAACAGGCTGATATGGCTAATTTGAGCCCAGAAGTGGCGGAATCAGTTAAATCATTACAAGAAGCTGCGGCTGCCGTTAATGAGCCATTTAAAAAAGTCGATACCAAGGCATTAGATTCACTAATCTCTTCTTCATTAGCCGCACAAAGTGCTCATTCAAAGCCATTAGATTCAGGTGGCATTGAACATTCTGCTCAAGTTGATAGTGATAGGCAATCATCAGAGCGGCATGAGCAATCAAAGCCATTAGAAAAAGAACATAAGCAAGAATAATGAGTTCATCTTCTACTCAATCACAGTCGGTAAAAAATACGACACTTTTTGATCATCTTCTTGAACTTAGAACGCGTTTATTGCGTGCCGTATTAGGTGTCTTAGTCGTTTTTTGTAGTTTGGTGTATTTTGCACAAGATATTTATCAATATCTTGCGCAACCACTATTGGCAACGATGCCAACGGGGTCGCAAATGATTGCAACGGATGTTGCTTCACCTTTTTTTGCCCCGTTTAAACTCACCATAGTGTTATCTATTTTTCTTGCCATGCCATATATCTTGTATCAAATATGGTCTTTTGTAGCACCAGGGTTGTATCGTAATGAAAAAAAACTTATTGCTCCCTTGATGTTAGGGTCAACGCTATTATTTTATGGTGGTATTGCATTTGCGTATTTCATTGTTTTTCCAGTGGTCTTTGCATTCTTTACTTCCGTTGCACCTGACGGCGTAGTTATTGCAACAGATATTAGCAGCTACTTAGATTTTGTTTTAAAGTTGTTTTTTGCTTTTGGTGCTGCTTTTGAGATACCTATTGCTATTATATTGCTTTGTTGGACAGGTGTGACTAGCCCAAATAGTTTAAGAAAAAAACGTCCTTATGTTGTGGTTGGTGCTTTTGTACTTGGTATGCTATTAACACCGCCAGATATAATTTCACAATCTATGTTAGCGATCCCTATGCTACTTTTATTTGAACTGGGTATTATTATTGCCTCACTAAATTATAAAGAAGATGAGGTCGAAGAATCTGAAGAGGAAGTCAATCAGTGAAAACTTTGTATTTAATATTTATTAGCTTATCGTTATGGTCATTGACATGCACTAGCTACGCGAGCAGTGGAGAAAAATTATCAACCCAGCTAGCCCAATGCGGAAAGATTACCTCAGCAGATAAGAGACTTGCTTGTTTCGATGGCTTGCTAGAAAAAAAATTAGTTACTCAAGTGCCAGCAGTAAAAGCACCCGCTCAGCCTGTGCAGAGTAAAGAGGTTGATGGCTTTGCTAAAGAACATATAAAGAAAACACCAGAAGAGAGTGGTCCTGAGAGTATTACATCGAAAGTTACTAAGTTAAAAAAACTCATTAGAGGTCAGTGGGTTTTAAACTTAGCAAACGGTCAGCAATGGCAGCAAAAAGATGAGGTAAAATTTAAAATTAAAGTTGGTGATACAGTGCGTTTGAAAAAAGGTGCAATGGGCGCCGTTTTTCTCAACAAAGAAGGTAGCCGCCGCAATATCCGCGTCAAGCGACTGAAGTAGTGGCAAACAGTTGATCGATATTGGAGTAAACTTAACCAATAAACGTTTTGATAAAGATCGCAGTGATATTATCGTCAGGGCGAAGGTGCAAGGTGTTGAGCGTTTACTGATCACGGGTACCAGTGTTGAAGAAAGCCTACAGGCATTAGGTTTATGCCAAGAGTATCAGCAGCAATTTCCAAAGACCTTGTACGCCACAGCGGGTGTTCACCCTCATGATGCTGATGGTGTTAGCGATGATTATTTAGTGCAATTAACACAACTTGCTCAACACGTAGAAATCAAAGCCATTGGTGAGTGTGGTTTGGACTTTAACCGTAATTTTTCCACGCCTGAGCAGCAACTTAAGGTTTTTAAAGCCCAAGTAGACTTAGCTGCGAAACTTGATATGCCGCTATTTTTACACCAGCGAGATGCGTTTGAGCCTTGGTTTTCGATTCTTAAGCCTTTTTTGGATAAAGTGCCTGCCATGGTGGCACACTGTTTTACCGGTAATGCACAAGAATTAAAGCAATGTTTGGCTGCTGATATGTATATTGGTATTACAGGTTGGCTATGTGATGAGCGCAGAGGGCAAGAGTTACGCGATATTGTCTCCCTTATTCCGTTAGAACGTTTATTAATTGAAACAGATGCCCCCTACTTAACACCAAGAACAATAAGACCCCGGCCTAAAAGTAGTCGTAATGAGCCAAGCTATCTACCTTATGTGGTTGAGGAGTTGGCAACAATAACAGCTATTGACCCTAAAGAGATTGCTTGCCAAACTAGTATAAATGCCGAAAAGGTTTTTAATTTGTAAGTAAAGTATTTGTTGTGACTGATATTAATCCCCCATTTTCTATGTCATTTTTGCAAGGATTTAGCTTCGGCTTTATGCTTTGCTTACTAGTGTTGGTTGCTTGTGGCTTTTTTTATAACCGCCAATTAACAGCCAAAAGAAAAAAGCTTGTTGAGCAACTAACGCAAGCGAGAGCTGCTAATGAATTGTCTGAAAAAGCTCGGCAGTTGTTATTACAAGAAAAACAAGAAAGCCAAGATTTGTTAGAAGATAAAGTGCAAGAGCGTACGCTGGAATTAAATATAGCCTTGCAAGAGTTAGAAGAAGCTAACCATGAGCTTGAGCAGAAAAACACCTTAGATGACCTTACTGGTTTATTCAACCGTCGTTTTTATGATCAAAAAATTCTCGCTGAATATCGTCGCAGCAAGCGTAACCTAACTCCATTGAGCTTAGTGTTAATTGATATCGATCATTTTAAAGCAGTGAATGACACCCACGGTCACTTGGCGGGTGATCAATGCCTTATCTGGTTGAGTGAACATATTAAAAAAAGCTTAAAGCGTGGCTCTGATACCGCTTTTCGCTATGGTGGTGAAGAGTTCTGTTTGATTTTACCCGATACGGATAGCCAAGGTGCCATTGCTTTGGCTGAGATAATGAGAGCACGAGTTGCTAAGCAAGCGTGCTTTTATAAAGATATTGAAATACCATTGACTATCAGTTGTGGTATTAGCACATACATGCAGCAGCCTGAAGTGCAGCCAGAGCAAATCTTCGCTAGCGCAGACAAGGCGCTTTACCAAGCTAAGCACGCAGGTCGCAATCAAACCCAATTTTGTCAATTTATAGAAGAATAACCTTATGAACTCTAGCAGCAATAATCTTTTTTCCTCATCAACATTTGGCCAATACCCTGCACGTCGTATGCGCCGAATGCGTAAGGATGACTATACTCGCCGATTAATGGCAGAGCATCAGTTAACCGTTAATGACTTAATTTATCCGGTATTTGTCTTAGACGGTGAAAACCAACGAGAAGCGATAGCTTCTATGCCGGGCGTAGAGCGTAAGAGCATTGATTTATTGCTTGAAGAAGCGCAGGAGTTAGTAGATTTAGGTATACCTGCGATTGCAATTTTTCCTGTCACTCCAAGTCATAAAAAATCTTTAATGGCAGAAGAAGCCTATAATCCAGAAGGCTTAGCTCAGCGAACCGTTCGTGCTTTAAAGGCTAAATTTCCACAATTGGCTGTCATAACTGATGTGGCTTTAGATCCCTTTACTGTTCATGGTCAAGACGGCATATTAAGCGAAAGTGATGATGATAAAGCAGGCGCAGAAGGTTATGTTTTAAATGATGTCACTAAGGATATTTTAGTTAAGCAAGCCCTGTCACATGCCGAAGCAGGCGCTGATATTGTTGCACCTTCAGATATGATGGACGGTCGCATAGGCGCGATTCGTGAGGGGCTAGAAGAAAACGGTTTTGTTAACACTAAAATTTTAGCTTACTCAGCGAAATACGCTTCAAACTATTATGGTCCATTTCGCGATGCTGTTGGCTCTGCGGGTAACCTTAAAGGCGGAGATAAACATACTTATCAAATGGATCCTGCCAATAGTAACGAAGCACTTCATGAAGTTGCCCAAGACATTAGTGAAGGTGCAGATATGGTGATGGTGAAGCCAGGCATGCCTTATCTTGATATTGTCCGTCGTGTTAAAGACACTTTTGCAGTACCTACCTATGCCTACCAAGTAAGCGGTGAATATGCCATGCACATGGCTGCTATACAAAACGGTTGGTTAGCTGAAAAGCCATGCGTAATGGAAGGTTTACTTTCATTTAAACGTGCGGGCGCTGATGGCATTTTAACTTATTTTGCCAAACAAGTTGCGAGATGGTTAAAAGAAGAGTCCAAATAGACCGTGTCTGTAAAGGGTTATTTGTTTGGTAGAGTATTGTCTAACATTTCAAACAATAACCCTTCTCTTAAAGCACCAGTAGAAAGGGTAAGCTCTTTAATTTGTAAACATGTAAAGAGTGCAATTAATATACTTAAACCACTGGCTAAAACTGGCGCTCTGTCTTCTCTTAACCCTTCAAAAACAGGCTTGTTAGCAGTAATCGCATCGATAGTTTTGCAATCAATTAAGGCGTGCTTTATTTCTTGTAAAAAGTCAGCCGTTATGATTATTTCATGTTGACGAAATGCTAGGATTTCTGCCAGTGCTCGCATAGTACCTGAGCTACCTAAAGCCAGCTGCCAACCTAGCTTGATAAAACTATTAGCGTTAGGCGCGATGATTTTTATTGCTGCGGCAATTGCTTGCTCAAAATTGTCTTCGGTGAGTTTATTGTCGCAAAAGTATCGTTCTTTAAAACTAACACAACCTAAGTTTAGACTTATGGCTTGTATAGCCTTCACACCTTCACCGACAATCAGCTCTGTGCTAGCACCACCAATATCAAGCACTAAGCGCTTTTGTACTAAACTATTGTGGCTTGTATAGGCAACACCGCTATAGATAGTATTAGCTTCTTGCTCACCACTGAGTAATTTAATGGGAGCAGGTAATATCTTATTCGCTGAACGGATAAAGTGATTATTGTTTTTGGCAATGCGAAGCGCTGCTGTAGCAACAATGCGGATATTTTTTTGGGGAATGCTGGCAAGGTGTTTAGCGAACAAAGTTAGGCAATCAAGCCCCCGCTCAATAGCGTCTTGGTTAAGCTCGTTTTGGCAATCTAACCCAGCAGCTAGGCGTACCTTGCGTTTAACTTTGTTGACTATTTCAACGTTATTATCCACAAGACGAGAGATGAGTAAATGAAAACTATTTGAACCTAAATCCACCACAGCATAATGATTGTCGTCATACTGTGGTATTGTCTCTGATTTACTCATCACTGTTTGCACGTATTTAGACTAGCGACGGCCACGATAATTACTATTACCACGATTGCCACTTTGTCTATTGCCACCTGAGCGACCTGAGTTTGGTCTATGGCGACGTTGACGAGGTTTAGGTCTAGGTAAATCATCAAGTAAAGCATCATGATCATATTTAGTGACAGGGAGTTCATGCTCAATATAGCTTTCGATAGCAGGTAGGTTAAAAACATACTGCTCACAAGCTAGACTAATAGCGTGACCTGTAGCACCAGCACGGCCAGTTCGCCCGATCCGGTGCACATAATCCTCACAATCATCAGGTAAGTCATAGTTGAATACATGAGTTACTGCTGGGATATGTAAACCACGGGCGGCAACATCAGTAGCGACTAAGAAGTCTAAACTTCCTTCAGTGAATTGCTCTAAAATCTTTAAGCGCTTCTTCTGTGGTACATCACCAGTGAGTAGGCCAACTCTTAATTTATCGGCAACGAGGTGATCATAAACTTTTTCACAAATATGTTTGGTATTGGCGAAAACAATAGCTTTTTCTGGCCAGTCTTCTTCAATTAAGGTTTGTAATAAGGCCATTTTATCTTCGTTAGAAGGATAAAATAACTCTTCACTTATGCGGGTATTTGTTTTCTGCTCGGGTTCAATTTCAACACTGGTTGGATCGTTCATGTGTTCAAAAGCAAGCTCTTTTACACGAAATGACAAGGTTGCCGAGAATAACATGCTTAAACGCTCAGTCGCAGGAGGCATTTTGTTAAACATATATCGAATATCTTTGATGAAACCTAAATCGAACATTCTGTCGGCTTCATCGAGCACAATAGCTTCAATATTTTTTAAGTTATAAACGCCTTGCTTCATGTAATCAATCAAGCGACCACAGGTGCCAATTAAAATATCGACACCTTGCTCTAGCTCTAAGCGTTGGCTTTCATAACCTTCACCGCCATAAACAATCCCCAAGCGTAAACCAGTGCTTTTAGACATTTCAATGGCATCACGGTGAATTTGAATGGCTAATTCACGCGTAGGTGCCATAATTAATGCGCGAGGCTGATTATGAGTCGGCGCTTCTTTTTGCAGTAATTGATGGAAAGTTGCGGCTAAAAAGGCGATAGTTTTACCCTCACCAGTCTGCGCTTGTCCAGCAATATCAGTGCCTTGAAGTAGTACCGGTAAAGATTTCGCCTGAATAGACGTACAATATTCGAAGCCCATGGCTTCTAATCCGGTCACTACTTGTGGGGCAAGATTTAAGTCAGCGAATTTTGTTTCAGTTAAGTGTGTTTTTTTCATGGCGCTAGCTTAGCATTTTTGTTAACAAAATAGTTGCCTATTTAAGCAATTTATTTATTTAATATTAATGTTGCCGAAAACAAACTTGAAATCTTAACAACCAAGCCCCATAAAGGTAGTATATTGAAATTAACAGATTGGCATTATTGCCATAACCAACGGAGAATAAGATGAGCGATAAGATTGTTCAGCTAACTGATGATAGTTTTGAAGCAGATGTTTTACAGGCATCAGGTTTAGTATTAGTTGATTTTTGGGCTGAATGGTGTGGTCCTTGTAAAATGATAGCGCCAGTGCTTGATGACATTGCTACTGAATATGAAGGTAAAGTAACAGTAGGTAAGCTAAACATTGATCAAAACTCAGGTACGCCACCAAAATATGGTGTTCGTGGTATACCAACGTTATTGTTATTTAAAGATGGTGAAATTGCCGATACTAAAGTAGGTGCATTATCAAAAACTCAATTAAAAGAGTTTTTAGATAAAAACCTTTAAGTAGCATCAAACGTTGAAAGCCTGAAAATATTCAGGCTTTTTTATTTCAGCTTTTTAATTCTAAAAATATCTGCTTACATTGTAACTCGCGCCTTTACCTAGTTCACTTTTAATGCTAAATTTAAGCCCTGAGTACAAAATAACATCTCTTTACCCCTATTCTATTATCTGTATTTACTGCTTTATTAGCTATTTTATTAGATAAGAAGATTATAAAAATACATTTAAAATATACTGTCGTCGGCAATCGCCCCAGACATAACGACTTAAAATAATTTAAGAAACCCCCTATGAACCTTACCGAATTAAAAGATAAATCCATTAATGAACTGGTTAAACTAGCTGAGTCTATGAAGCTGGAAAACCTCGCTAGAACACGCAAGCAAGATATAATTTTTGCTATCTTAAAAAAGCACGCTGAAAATGATAATGATATTTTTGGTGGTGGTGTTTTAGAGATTTTACAAGATGGATTTGGCTTTTTACGCTCTGCTGACTCTTCCTATTTGGCAGGCCCTGATGATATTTATGTTTCACCAAGTCAAATTCGCCGCTTTAGCATGCGAACAGGTGACACTATTCAAGGTAAAATTCGAGCGCCAAAAAAAGGTGAACGTTATTTTGCTTTATTAAAAGTGACAGAAGTAAACTTTGATCGCCCAGAAAACTCACGCAACAAGATTTTATTTGAAAATTTAACCCCGATTCACCCGAACGACCGCCTCACTATGGAGCGTGGTAATGGCTCCACTGAAGATATTACTGCTCGTGTACTTGATTTAGCCTCACCTATCGGCAAAGGGCAACGTGGTTTGATTGTTGCGCCGCCAAAAGCGGGTAAAACCTTATTATTACAAAATATTGCGCAAAGCATTGCTCATAATCATCCAGACGCAGAGTTGATG
>JAPHTO010000072.1 GCA_026196955.1 Colwellia sp.
GCAAAGCGCAAAAGTCTATTGCCAAAGGACAACATTAGGCCAGAAGACCGGCTAACTTTTGATGCTGATGGTAATGTTGTTCGGTAATCAATAAAAAAGTGTAATTAGCCCCCCCCACTGGACAAAACACAAAAGATTGGCGGGGGCTTTTATATGGATACATGGTTGTTTTGCTGTGCGCCTTTTTTTATATTACCCGTATGGCTGCTGAGTGAGCATAGATGATATTGGTAGGCACTTGTTGCTAATGTCCGCTCCAAGCTCAATGTAGATATATTTTTTGAATATCTTTATACAGTAAAGAATACTCTTTTAGAAGACTAGCGTTTTGGTCACTTAATGCCACTAGAATCACCAGAGCATTGTGCAAAGTTGATTACTAAGGGCATTACTTAATTGCCTTGATGTGATACGTTTTTGCGTGTTTTATGATACATTTGATAATTTAGCTATATTAAATAGCGAACACATGCATCGAATGATGTAGTGTCGAGTAAGACGAATGAAAAGGAATTATAATGTCTGCTTTAACTGTATTAGAAACAGCAATTAAAGAAGTTCCGTTTGTAAAATATGCCTTAGGTATTGCCGGTATCGCGGCCGCTATTTCCTTAGTCAATGGCTTTATTACTGACCCTAAAGTGGCGGTTCCCTCCATCATCATTATGCTAGCACTGATGGTGTTACTGTATTTGTTCAATAACATTGGAAGTATTGTATCGACACAATCGCTTCAAAAACCCATCCAAGTTCTAATATGGGTTATTGTTTTTGCCTTCTCGATGACTTTACTCTTATTGCTTAGCGCCTATTTTTTTAATTGGCCAACGCCTGTTAAAGATATAGGTGCGTTAAAGCGATTTGAAAATGTTTCCATCTATCAATTTTTTAATCAAGAGGACGGTGTGATTGATGCGGTTTCCTCGGAAAACTTACCTATAAAAGAAGAGCTTTCTTTGCTTTTACAAAGCAAGTCGAATATGACACCAGTTGCTCCTGTGATACGTATTGCCATACCCGACTTATATGTTAAAGGAGCTTCAGGAAGTCAGCCTGTAGGGGGCGTGATTTCCGATTTTTTGTTTGATTATCTTAGATCAAATGCCACAGGCTTTACAGTGGTTGAACGCAAGTCTTTGACCAATTTAAATCAAGTGTTAAAGGATAAGCAAGGTGAGGCGTCTGTTGTTGAAATTTCTACAGCAGCATTGGCTGCCGGTGCAGATATAGTTTTATCTGGATATGCAGCGGTGCTTAGTTCGCAAAGTACTGCCGTGAGGTTAGAAGTTGTTAATGTTAAATCTCAACAACAATTAGCGATTCAAGTGTGCGAGCAACAATCGGGTCAGCCTACCCTAAATCTTGTGACCGAATGTTTAGGGCCAGCAATTTTTGAATCTGTTGCTCAGATAAACCAAAAAAGCCATCAAGACTCCTCAATAGCACTAAGCAAATTGACGAACGAGCAAAAGTTTCAGGTCGCGCAGGCGCGTGCGTATATCGACCAAGGCAAGTTAATGGAGGCACAATTGATATACAGTGAAGTGATGACAACCCCCTCTAATGATTGGCGAGCAGAAATCGACTACCTGCTGGTTATGAATGCCATGGGATTTGATCAATGGGTTATCGAGCGAGCAACGTTTTTACTTGAAAACTTACCTCGCAATAAAGACACATTGTGTTATCGCGCCCAGTTAATGAATGAGCTGACAGATGAAAGTCGCACTGTGGATCAGGCTAGAAAGGCGATTGTTGCTGCTGGGCAATGTGGTGACAACGTACTGTTGGCTGAAGCATTGCTGCATTTTAGTCAATCCGTTGATCATATGGATTTAAACGTCTCTAGATACTTAGTGGCGCAAGCCAAGCAGCTTTTATCTCACGAGCCACTTGATAACAGTTGGTTGAAGTGTGAGATACAACATCATGAATACGTCGTTTTTAATAGTTGGCAAAATAACTGGCTTGGAGCCAGATGGGAAAAATTTGTCGAATTGGGTGATTATTGTGCCGCCTCGGGCAATATTCCCATGGCGGTATTGGCATATACCAATAGTGGTGTAACGGCTTGGGATCCAGAGCAAGGACACGGCTATTATTTGAAAGCTTTGGAGTTGGCAAGACAAGCAGGGGGAAAATCTTATGATGATGCACAAGTTGCGCTATCGGAGAGTTTTCAAAAAAAACGTTCGTATGTTAAAGCCGAGCAAAGTTTAATTGATGTTATTTCCGAGCACATCTCGGCCATTCAAACGCTAGAGCAACCCTTACCTGCATCCTTTAAAACTTTAGAAACTGAGTTTTTAACACGGGTTAAGTTGGACTTTACAGCGCCAACAGGACCAGCATTGTCTAATTTTGAGCAATTAAAACTGCAATTTCATTTGCGTCAACTTGCTAATGCGATTGATAAATGGGGTAATCGAACCGAACAATACTCCCACAAGCAGGCTGAGGCATACCGAGCAACAGCGCTCGAACTCTACCCTGAATTAGAAGAGCCTGAGCCGTCAGAATTGTCGGATAAACTAGCACAACTTAACTGGAGTTTTGATGCTTTGGTAAACAGTCAAGCACCACCTTTACGAGCAAGTAAGCGTAATGTCTCTGAAGCTTTTAATGCGATTTATGATTATATTGTCACCCAAGCTTTTTTAACTTTGCCAAAGGCAAAACAGTTAGAGCATATTGAATTAGCAAAAAAACTGGCTAATTGGCATGGCAGTGAAAGGGCTTTGGTCAATACAATGTTTCAAGAAGCTAAATTTTATAGCCGCCTCGATAATCAAGTAGCCGTTGATCAGTTGTTGGTTAAATCAGCAGAGTTGATTGTTAATAATCCAGACCTGCAAATATCGTTGCTAAATCAGAGAATACAGCTTCAAGTTAAGAGTGATGTAACACTACGTATTAAATTACGAGAAGAGCAACTTGACTATGCATTGAGTTATAGTGCGCGCGAGTATGCGCGATTGGCATATTGGCTCTCACGAGATCAGTGCGAATTTTCTAACGTACCAGTTGCAGATAACTTTGAGGATTTTCAGAAGCACACCGTCACACTGTTACAAGAAGGCTCACATCAAGCAGCGATTTATAGTTTTGATTTGATGAATATCTTTTTAAATGATTGTACTAACTCGGATGGATCTCGAAACTCTATCGATCTAGCTAAATTGAAACTAATGATTTATGACAATATTGGTGACCCGACTGGTAAGTTATATGGCATTGCAGAAGTCCTGCGGCAGTACAACAATTACTATTCTCATATCGCTAGGGGCGGAACAAAGAAACGGATGTCTGAAGATAGTGATGTTCGAGATTTTGGTGAGACATTGCAGACAGAGCTTATTGCTTTAGCCGATTCAGGGTTAAAACTTGATGCTTTGAGAATTGTTGCTCGCATTCCAGAAAATGCTCCTGTTTTCAAAGAGATTTTACCCCTAGCATTTGAGTGGCTTGAGGCGATAAATGGTAACATTGAATACTATTATTTGGCTTCTAGCTTGTATTTAGTGCAAGCAGGTATAGAAAAGATTTACGACAGCCAAGTGAACTTAACCAATCAGGCTATTGCACTCGCGCAAGAGGGCGAATATGTAGGGAATGAAATTGATGGTCATCGCAGACTTATTGATTTAAAAGCTGGCGAAGGTAAGCCGATATATGATGATTTTGTTAAATGTATTGCAGCCAGCTCTAATATCAAGTGGAAAAGGAGGTGCGTCAGTAGTGTAGGTACTAATCTGGTAAATAATGATAAGCTCGCTGACTCTCAAGAAGATATCATGGCGATGTATCAAAAAACCGATGAATTGATTAAGCAATACGATGCTCAATCTTGGTCTCAATTTGAACAGTATAACCTTATGACCTACGCGAGTTATCTAGCATATTTGGCTGGTGAACGAACAGAGTTTAAAAGACACTATGGCAATATAGAACAGTATTATAAGGATAACAAACCTAACGGTTACCAATGGGGGTCTTACGCTTTTCGCCTTGCTGACATTGTGGCAACGAAAAACCCGAAAGAGTCCTTAACGTTTTACGAAACTTTTATGGATACTGATGGTGCTAGTGACTATTGGCGTGCAGGTGCTTACATAAAAATAGCACGATTGGCTCGAAATAATGATCGCCTAGATTTATATCAGAGGGCTAAAATCGAAGGGTTAGCATATGCAGAAAGCGCGAGTAAAATACAGATACCTTATTACCATTATCTCAAGCTTAAAGAATATTTAGAGCAAGATGAATGGCGTGAAATATTTGAAATTTATAGACTTGGCTATAAAAATGTTACAACCTACCGCAAAAACATGCTTTCTTTGCGGGGACAACTCCAGTTACTACAAGCACGAGCGTTAGCAAATGAAGGTAAATATATGCAGGCATTGGTGCTTATTGAACAACAAGCCACCACGGCTAAACAAGAGGCAAAAAATCAACAAAGCAACCGACCTTGTCATTTAGCAAGCTTGTTAAAATTCAAGATAAACATTCACAATAGCATAAAACAATGTGATATTTCGCAAGGGTTACAAACGTCAGTGGATCAGCTCACACAAATGTGCACTGGTTTTACGACACACAATAATTGGACCGATGGAAAATCTTATCTTGAGTGGCCCAATGACAGCCAATGTGGCTCAGCCTTTCAAATCAATAAACGTCAATTTGCATATATAGACAGATAGGCGTTGAATTGCCTTAGCTAAGTCTGCAGACAAAGTATCGATATTATGAATACTTCGTCTGTGTTTTATTATCGGTATTAATAACCCTCAATACCAGTTCAACTTTGATGATTCTAGTCATGCTTTTGTTAGGGTTGTGGATGTCCCAGAGCAATCTACACTGGCTATTTTTGCTTTAGGAATAATTGGTTTAGCATCACGTCGATTTAAGAAGCAATAACAATTGACCGCATTATTAAATGCACTTAAAGCACCTAAATTAAGGTGCTTTTTATTTTCAGTGCTTAGATAGATCTTGAAATAAGTGAGCATCACTAAACAAAATTAGCTTTACTGATTCATTCCACATTTTTAGCAACTGGTTAAAATCTTTAGTTCGTTTCCACTAGCTGTGCCGTCAAACGTTTTATCAACCAAAGTGTTTAAAATCATCGTCAGTCATCTTCATAATCATCCTTGATTAAATTAGTAGTTTAATCCTAGTTAACAGCAGAATAAGTGCAAGCTGTAAGGCTATTTAGGCGGTGTAAAATAGTTTATAGGGTTATGCTGTTCGTTAATCGTTAAGTAGCAAAAAAACGCTAACAGAGCCCCCCCACACAGACCAACAGCGTCAAAAAGGGTGGGGGCGATTATATGTAAGGTTCTACTTTAGGGGAATTGTCAAAAAATTATTTTTTGAAAGGGTAGCAAAGTGCGTATTTTAGACATTAGTCTCAAATATTTTCTAATGAATTAGCTGTTCAAGTAAACCTTGTAATGCCGTGTAATGTTTTTTTGTGATTGAAGTGTGTATATTTTTATTTTTTAGTAAGTGGCTAGCATGGCTTCTTGGTGTGTATTACTGAGTTTAATAATATTTTTTGCTAATCCTTTGAAATTATTTAATATTAAAACTGATTAAATAATTATTATGGTCAAAAATCACTGAGAAGCACCCATAATAAGCTGTTATGTTTACAGAGGATTTAGAATGAAGTTGTACAAGGTTACTTTTATTAACGACTTTTTGGATGAGACAAAAAGAGAACTTTTATTTGAATCTGACGTGTTAAGCGATCTAAAGGACTTTACAAACACCTACCTTGATGAACTAAGAATTGAAAATAAAGTATGGGAACCCTTTGGGCTGCCAACAATGGGTAATAAACGTCTAAAAGATGATAACACTCAAAAGTTAGATCTATCAGAAAAAGAGTTTTTGTTTATTGAGTAATGTAAACGTAACAAGAAAATTGATAAGAACATGAAACAGTTGGTTGCATGCCGCATAGTTTCACATTTAATCAACAATTCCACAGCCCCTTATTTGGCGTTAGGCTTACTATCTAGTATGAGTATTTAATTAATAATGAAATTTGAATTAACCCTAAAGCAGTACGAGCTTATTTATAGAGTCGTAGCAAGTGTCGGAGCTAATTTTTCA
>JAPHTO010000141.1 GCA_026196955.1 Colwellia sp.
AAAAATGCAGCTAAGCAGGCACTTGCTGCCAATGTAAAAACGTTTAATCTTGATTTAATGCATGGTTTGCCCGGGCAGAGCATTGCTGATGCCTTAGAAGATTTGCAAACCGCGATCGACTTACAGCCGACGCATCTCTCCTGGTACCAGTTAACGATCGAGCCCAATACGCAATATTTTTCACATCCACCAACATTGCCGGAAGAGGAACTGTTGTGGGATATTCAGGAAGCCGGGCAAAAATTGCTAGCTGAAAATGGTTATCAGCAATATGAAATATCAGCCTTTAGTCAGCAAAAAAAGCAATGTCAGCATAACCTTAATTATTGGCGTTTTGGCGATTACCTTGGCATAGGGTGTGGCGCACACGGCAAAATTACAGATGCTGCAACGGGACACATTCAACGAACAATCAAGGTAAAACACCCTAAAGGATATCTTGATCCAAACCGTGAGCCACTAGATCATTTAACCACAGTTAGCCAAGAAGAATTACCCTTTGAGTATATGATGAATCAATTGCGCTTATTTTCTTCCTTTACCTTAAGAGATTATCAACAACGTACAGGTCTATCGGCAAGCAGTATTTTACCGACATTGCTTCAAGCTCAAGAGAAAAATTTAATGGAATGCACAGATAACTTATCTGGCGATGATAAGTGGCAAGTAACGCCATTAGGACATCGCTACTTAAATGATTTATTGGAGCTTTTTCTCTAATGACTGACACGATTGAAAATACCGATCAATACTTTATGCAGCGGGCATTTGAGCTAGCCCAGCAAGCTGAGCAGCATGATGAAATTCCCGTTGGCGCCGTGGTGGTTCATCAAGGTAAGATCATTGGCGAAGGCTTTAATCAATCCATTATGCTCAATGACCCCTCTGCCCACGCTGAAATGCTGGCTATTCGCCAAGCAGGTAAACATCTAAATAATTATCGACTTATAGACTGCACACTATACGTGACACTAGAGCCCTGCCCTATGTGCGCAGGTTTATTAGTACATAGCAGGATAAAGCGACTTGTTTACGCCAGCCCTGACTTAAAAACCGGGGCAGCAGGTAGCGTCTTTAATTTGGTCAGCAGCCCGCAGTTGAATCATCAACTTATTGTTGATAGCAATATTATGACTGAACAGTGTAGTGAATTATTGTCAGGATTTTTCAAACGTCGCCGTAGTGAAAAGAAAGCAGCGAAAAAGCAACAAAATGCAGCAGATGCAAAAGGTTAGTGCTCTTTTGTTGATGTTGACTCTTCTTGGTTTAATTGCTGGTTAAAATAAAACTGACGACGAGTGTTTATTTTATGATGTTGTACTTTGATATGTTTTCTACGTGCGTTCGCTGATATTTGTCTTCTTACTTTCATGATTTTCTCTCTTTAATTTTATAGTCATTCTTTATTTCAAAATAATAATTTCCACATCATTATTATCGATGAATATGACATTAATATGACGTACAGCGAAAAATATATATTCACCTCTTCGAGCTCCGACCCTTCGACGGGCTCAGGGCAAGCGGAAGGCTCAGGGTAAGCGGAAGGCTCAGGGTAAGCGGAAGGTTCAGGGCAAACAGAAATGTACCCGTTCATCCTCAGAACAATTCAAAATAAATATCCGTTCATCCTCAGAACAGTTCAAAATAAATACCCGTTCATCCTCAGAACATTTCAAAATAAATACCCGTTCACCCTGAGCGCGAAGCAGTCGAAGGGTAACAAGCTCAGAACAAACGGCAGAGTAACGCTTATGCTGAACGCAAGGAACGAGCAGTCGAAGTACAACTATTCTGTCACCTCAACCTCTTGAGCTTTTGAAGCATCTTCTTGTTTTGACTTATTATCAAGCCAAGTTAAGGTGTCATAATAACGACGAATATTTTCGACATAACTTACTGGCTCTGCACCGCGGGCATAACCATATTTAGTTTTCTTATAATATTTTTTTTGCTGCAATAAAGGTAACCGCGTTTTCACTTCCACCCAGCGATCGGGATCGCCACCTTGCTGCTGAGTGATAATTCTTGCGTCATTTAAATGACCAAAGCCAACATTATAAGACGCAAGCGCAAACCACATTCTATCTGGACTTGGGATCCTAGCAGGCATTTTATCTATCATACGCTTGAAATACTTTGCACCACCACGAATGCTCTGCTCGGCATCTAAACGACTTTTTATGCCCATTTGCTTGGCCGTATCCAGTGTCAGCATCATCATGCCTCGAACACCGGTATGCGATCGTGCATGAGGTCGCCAATGCGACTCTTGGTAACTTATCGCCGCCAACAAACGCCAATCAATGTCCTGTCCGTGTTTTTCAAAGAGCGGCTGATACTTAGGCAACTTATCTTCAACGGCTTTAATAAAGGTGCGCGTTTCAACATAATTAAACTCTTCAATATGGCCGTAATACTTATCATCAAGCGCCAGCAATGTGCCATCGTGGTGAACTTGCCCAAAAAATTCAACTAAGCTTGCTAACATGGCATCATCGCCATTTTTGCTGAGCATCCACGCTAAAGGCTCTGACTTACTAATGCTAAATGCGATACTTATTTCAGGGTAATAACGTCGATTGATGGCTAAAATATTACTATCTATTACCGTATAATCAATTTCTCCGGCAAGCACTTTTAGCAATAGCTCTTCACTATCAAAATCTTTACTCTCTTGCCAAACAAGTTGAGGATTGCTTTGCTTTAAAAATTCGAGATTTTCAACATAGCTTGAATCCGAGGTGACCATTAATTTACCGGTTAATTCGCTTAATTTTCTTGGCCAAGGTTGCCCTTGTTTAAACACTAACTTTTGCGTAGCTTCTTGATAACTTGGCGCAAATCGAAAACGCTGCAAACGCTTATCGGTGACAGATAACCCCGCAGCCAAAAAATCTACCTCGCCACTGTTTAATTTAATAAATAGCTCATCTAAGTTGTAGCTAGGCACAACTTTTAGCTCAACATTCAGGTATTGAGCATACTTTTTTGCCAATTCATATTCGAAGCCAGCAAAGTCATCAACCTGTACACCACTGCCTTGAATATAAAAACTATTAGGGCCGTATAAAGTGCCGACCGTGACATAGCCACGCTCAATAATGCGCGCAAAGCTAGCTTGCTGATTTTTCTCATCGCAAGAAAAAATCGCTATCAATAACAAAAAGGTTGTTACAAACCTGTTGAAGTTAAGCGTTGCTTTTTGTTTAAAAAGTGTAAATTTCATAGCTTAATTGTGTCGTGTATTCCCTTGTTAGCCAAGCACTTTTTTTTCTAAGTGATTTTTCATCAAAACATGAACCTTTAACGCTTACTAAACGATGAAAAAACAACTATAATACGCGCGAAATTTTCGCTTAGGCTAAACTTAATCTTTAGCTTAATTATATACAAACGAAAACCCCACATAAATTTGGTGATTAACCCTATGACGATGTTGATAAAAAACCTTCGTGGCGCTCCGGCACTTTCAGAGTTTAGAGTACAAAAGTTATTAGCTCAATGTGAAGAATTAGCACTACCAGTAACAGACATATATGCTGAGTTTGCTCACTTTGCAAATCTGAATGAAGCATTAGTTGCTGACGAAGAAAATGTTTTACAACAATTATTAACTTATGGCCCAACCATTGAAGAACATGAGCCACAAGGACAGTTTTTATTGGTTACCCCTCGTCCGGGCACTATTTCACCTTGGTCATCAAAATCGACTGATATTGCCCATAATTGTGGCCTAGATAAAATTGAACGTTTAGAACGTGGTTTAGCTTATTACATTACCCTTGCAGAGGGCGCTAACCTGACTAGCGATCAAAAAGCGCTACTTAGCTCACTTTTACATGATCGCATGATGGAAAGTGTTTTTGCTGATTTTAGCGATGCCGAGCAATTATTCGCCAGCGCCGAGCCAGGTAAATTAACCGCCATTGATATTGAAACTGGCGGCAAAAATGCGCTAGTTCAAGCGAATATCGAATTAGGCTTGGCTCTTGCTGAAGACGAAGTTAATTATTTATTCGAAAATTTCAGTAAACTTGGTCGTAATCCACACGATATCGAACTTTACATGTTCGCCCAAGCCAACTCAGAGCATTGTCGTCATAAAATATTCAATGCTGACTGGACTATTGATGGCGAAAAGCAGCCTAAATCATTATTTAAAATGATCCGTAATACCCACGAAGTTAACCCTGATTTTGTGCTAAGTGCCTACAAAGATAACGCTGCGGTTATGGTAGGTAATAAAGGCGGACGCTTCTTCCCGAATCCTGAAACTAATGTTTATGGTTACAGCCATGAAGACATTCAAGTGTTAATGAAGGTGGAAACACACAACCACCCTACGGCTATTTCTCCTTATCCGGGCGCTGCAACCGGTAGTGGCGGCGAAATTCGCGATGAAGGCGCAACAGGTGTTGGCTCTAAACCTAAAGCAGGTTTAGTGGGTTTTTCAGTGTCAAACCTACGCATTCCAAATTTTGAGCAGCCATGGGAAACTGATTTTGGTAAGCCAAGTCGCATCGTTTCAGCATTAGATATTATGATGGAAGGTCCGTTAGGCGGCGCTGCATTTAACAATGAATTTGGCCGCCCTGCTATCTTAGGTTATTTTAGAACCTATGAAGAAGAAGTAAATTCATTTAATGGCACAGAAGTGCGTGGTTACCACAAGCCTATTATGCTGGCTGGTGGTTTAGGTAATATTCGTGACGAACATGTCCAAAAAGGTGACATTGTTATTGGCGCAAACTTAATTGCCTTAGGTGGCCCAGCAATGAACATTGGTTTAGGTGGCGGCGCAGCCTCATCAATGGCTTCTGGTCAATCAGCTGAAAACTTAGATTTTGCTTCTGTACAGCGTGAAAACCCAGAAATGGAACGTCGTTGTCAGGAAGTCATTGATAAATGTTGGCAACTTGGCGATGCCAACCCAATTTTATTTATTCATGATGTTGGCGCAGGTGGCTTATCAAATGCTTTCCCTGAGTTAGTATCTGACGGTGGCCGTGGCGGTGTATTTGAACTTCGCAACGTACCCAATGATGAACGTAGCATGGCACCTCATGAGATTTGGTGTAATGAATCTCAAGAGCGTTATGTATTGGCTGTATCAGACGAGCAGCTCGCCCAATTCACAGAAATTTGTGCCCGTGAACGTGCCCCATTTTCTGTTGTAGGTCGCGCCACAGAAGAAGAGCACCTAACAGTAACCGATGAGCATTTTGCTAACGATGACGCGCTTAATACGCCAATTGATTTACCTCTTGATGTTTTATTAGGTAAAACGCCTAAAATTATCAAAGATGTACAAAGCACAACAGCCGCAGGCGATAGCTTAAATGTTAGTGATATTTCGGTTGAAGATGCTGCTAATCGCATTTTAAGCTTGCCAACTGTTGCAGAGAAAACTTTCTTAATCACCATAGGTGATCGCTCAGTAACAGGTATGGTTAACCGCGATCAAATGGTTGGCCCGTGGCAAGTTCCCGTAGCAGATTGTGGTGTTACTGCCTCAGCACTTGATTCTTATCACGGTGAAGCAATGTCACTAGGTGAGCGCACTCCTGTTGCGCTACTTAACTTTGGCGCTTCTGCTCGTTTAGCGGTAGCAGAATCATTAACCAACATTGCGGGCACGGATATTGGTGATTTAAATCGCATTAAGCTATCGGCTAACTGGATGTCACCCGCAGGTCATCCTGGTGAAGATGCAGGTCTTTACGAAGCCGTTAAAGCCATTGGTGAAGAGTTATGTCCAGCACTTGGTTTAACCATTCCTGTGGGTAAAGACTCAATGTCGATGAAGACGCAATGGGATGAGAATGGCGAAGCAAAATCTGTCACCTCTCCACTTTCATTAGTTATTACTGCCTTTGGCGCCGTTGAAGATATTCGCAAAACAGTTACGCCGCAGTTACGCACTGATTTAGGTGACACACGACTTGTTGCCATTGATTTATCAAAAGGCAAAAACCGTTTAGGCGGCTCATGTTTGGCACAAGTTTATAAGCAGCTTGGTAATGAAACACCTGATGTTGATAGCCCTGAAATCTTAAAAGGCTTCTTCAACGCTATGCAAACCTTAGTGCGTGAAGAAAAGCTTATTGCTTATCACGATATTTCTGACGGTGGTTTATTTACTGCTGTTGCTGAAATGGCTTTTGCTGGTCATACAGGTGTTGATGTTGATTTATCGAAGCTTGTTGGTGATAACGTCTCAGTTTTATTCAATGAAGAGCTTGGCGCGGTAATACAAATTCGTGAAAGCGATGTTGATGCTATTCACGCTATTTTAGCAGCACATAACATTTTAGACTGTTGTACCGATGTTGGCCGACTCAATAACGAAGATACAATTCGCTTTACCCGTAATGGTGAAACCGTATTAGAAAACTCACGTACTTATTTCCGTACAACTTGGGCACAAACTACGTATAAAATGCAATCATTGCGTGATAACCCAGCCTGTGCGCAAGAAGAGCATGACGTTAAATTTGATACCGAAGATCCGGGCCTGCAAGCAAACCTTAGCTTTGACATAAACGAAGATATTGTTGCTGATTTAATTGCTAAAGACGCACAAAATAATACTAACCCACGTATTGCTATTCTTCGTGAGCAAGGCGTTAACTCACACGTAGAAATGGCCGCAGCCTTTGACCGTGCAGGTTTTGTTGCTGTTGATGTTCACATGTCTGATATTTTATCAGGACGCAGTGATCTAGCTGATTTTAATGGTTTAGTTGCTTGTGGTGGTTTCTCTTATGGTGATGTCTTAGGCGCTGGTGAAGGTTGGGCTAAATCAATTTTATTCAACGCAAAAGCCCGTGCTATGTTCAAAGCCTTTTTTGAACGTGAAGATACTTTCTCATTAGGTGTGTGTAACGGTTGTCAGATGTTATCCAACTTAAAAGATATCATTCCTGGCAGTGAGCACTGGCCTCGCTTTGTTCAAAATGAATCTGAGCGTTTTGAAGCACGTTTCTCATTAGTACAAATTCAAGAAAGCCCGTCAGTACTCTTCAAAGGTATGGCCGGCTCTATGATGCCAATTGCTGTATCACACGGTGAAGGACGCACTGAGTTTAGCTCTGATGAAGCCATTGATGCCGCCAACAACTCTGGCACAGTATCTATGCGTTATGTAAATAACTATGGTGAGGTTACTGAAACTTACCCTGCTAACCCGAATGGCTCAGCGGATGGTATTACTTCATTAACAACCACTGATGGTCGCGTAACCATTATGATGCCGCACCCTGAGCGTGTATTTAGAACCGTTGCCAATTCATGGCATCCAGATAGCTGGGGCGAAGATTCACCTTGGGTACGCATGTTCCGTAATGCAAGAGCCTTTATAGGTTAATCTTTTTGCTATTACACCAAAACTCTTCGTCAGAAATACTCATTGACTAGCGTCAACTCCGTGTTTCTTCCTTGGGTTTTGGTCAACTAGCTTCAAGACAATAAATCATCAAACCGACTAGTTTCTATAAAAGAAACTGTCGGTTTTTTATTAGCGCAACCTCCCTTCTTTAGCTCAAAATGTCTACAGTCCATTTTATATTATTTATCACTTCTGCTACGCTAACGACATTAAAAATAACAAATAGAGAGTTACTATGAAAGCGCATGATTGTTCCCCTTTAACTGATTTTATCAAATACCCTGCGGCTGAAATGCTTGAACGCTCAGAGCGATTTTATCAAGACATCAAGCGTCGTCACTCAATTCGTAGCTTTAGTGATAAGGCTGTTGATAAAGCCATTATCGAAAACTGTTTAAAAGCCGCAGGAACAGCCCCTAGCGGTGCCAACCATCAGCCTTGGCATTTTGTTGCTGTCAGCTCTACTGAGATAAAAAAACAAATTAGAGAGCAAGCAGAGCATCATGAACGTGGTTTTTATCAAGGTCGTGCTGGTGAAGAGTGGCTTGATGCCTTAAAAGATTTAGGCACTGATGCCAACAAACCCTACTTAGAGCATGCGCCATGGCTGATTGCTATTTTTAGCCAGAAAAAAGGCGGCATTAACGAAGAAGATAAAAACACCAATTACTATGTGCATGAATCTGTGGGCATAGCGACAGGTTTTTTGATCAACGCTTTACATAACGCCGGCCTAGCCACTTTAACTCATACCCCTAAACCAATGTCTTTCTTAAATAAAGTATGCAATAGGGGCGATAACGAACGGGCTTATATGCTGCTAATTGCAGGTTACCCAGCAGAGGATGCAACTGTGCCAGCCCATGCGCAAGTGAAAAAGTCACTAAGTGATATCGCAACGTTTTTATAGCTAGAGCTCAAAACATCACAAGCATAAGTACGTATTGAGATAAACCAATGGGCTTTTATTAACGCTTATTTATGCTTAGTGGCTTTCTTCGCTTGTTTTGACAATTCAAAATCAAGCTCATCAGGGAAAAGTACTACCCCTTCCTCGGCTTGGTTTGGAAAAACCACAATCGCCAGCTCATCTTCCTCTAAACCTGCAGTCCAGCGACTTTGCCAAGTATTGAGTGAAATGGCTTCTGTTTTACAGGCTTGCCAATCATCGGTTATCCACTGTTGCGCAAAATCTTGATTTGGCCATACAGGAACACAGTCTTCATCTTCTGTGTTCAACATCATGCACCCGTGTTCATCAACTAAAACCCATATTTCTTGGGTATCAATAACGGTTTCAAGAAAGTAGTTAAACCGTTTTTGTTCGTCGTATCTTTCAATAGCGGTAATAAGTGCTGGAGTAAGGGTCATGTCGATAAGTTAAATCCTTGAAGAAAACGCTATAGTACAAAGATATCAAGTGCGGAACAATTGATATTTCACCAACGAAGTTTTAGAGCAGATGTGCTGCAAACAAATCAAACAAATCAAACAAATCAAACAAAGTCTAATTGAATATCCGTACAGCCTTTTTTACAACGAATACCTGAATTTTCTGTACCTTGCTCAGGTGTCTGTAAACGAAGTGGTTGTTGACATGCTGGGCAAAGCACGGTTTGACCTGCCATCACTTTTTTCATCAGCTGCCGTTGATTCGCAAAAGAGTTTTTACTTTTTTTTTGCAGTGCCGAAAACTGTTTAATATCAATCATGTATTTCCAATATGTATTGCTTTATTAAAGTTACAAACAATAAAAACCATCAAATTTACCTTGTAGTGGTGAGCTACTTGTTTCTAGTAGCTCTTGATAAGCTGCTATATTTTCATAGCTTAGCGGCATTTCTGGGTAAGCGGTTATTTCCCATGGGTATTCTTCATTCTCTTGAAAAGGGGTAAAAGAAAGCTTCTGGTTATTTTCTAGTAATAACTGACCAAATTGTAATGCAAGTGCTTGTGTCGGGAATAGCACCGAAAATTCTACTTCTCTTATTTGGTCTAGATCATCACCTGCTTGTTGCATTTGCCATAAGGCATCGCCAATAGAGTCGCTCGGGAAAAGGCTTAAGTCACGGTTCATTGATTACTCTTTAATTATGTTCTACTGATCTTTACAGATTATTTCATCTAAAAGGAATGTCGACATCTTACCTGATAACTAACAAAAATGTTAAGCTAGGTGTTATTATTTTTCTGCTTTCTAACCGAATGACCACCATTTTCGAACACCACATAGAATTTAACCAACCTAGCAATGTTACAAATACTGCCTTAGCATTTTTATTTAGCAGTCTTGAAGATACAGACAATGCGTTAAGTAAGGCTGTGCTTAAGCAAGCGATTAGTAAGGGTGCATTATGGTTAAGGCGCGGTAAACACACTCAACGCTTACGCAGAGTCAAAAAAGCACTGCAACAAGGTGACAAGTTATACTTTTACTATAATGCATCAGTACTTGCTAGCGACGTTGCCGATGCTATTCTGATCAGTGATGAAACTGACTATAGTGTTTGGTACAAGCCTTATGGCATGTTATCTCAAGGTTCAAAGTGGAGTGATCATTGCACCATCAATCGCTTTGTAGAGCAATATTTTACACCTGAGCGCCCTGCTTTTATTGTGCATCGGTTAGATAAAGCGGCGACGGGTTTAATGCTAATTGCTCACAGTAAAAAAGCAACGCAAGCGCTAGCTTCAATGTTTGAACATCGCACCAATAAAGGCAACGAGTTAAATAAGCATTATCAAATTATAGTGCACGGAGATCACAGTAAACATCAACAACCACAAGTAATAGAGAGTGATGTGGATGGCAAAAGCGCCCGCAGCACTTTTACTTGCTTAGCTTATGATGAAAAAACACACCAATCACTCATCGATGTTAAAATTGACAGTGGCAGAAAACATCAAATTAGACTTCACGCCGCCAGCATAGGTTTGCCTGTTGTCGGAGACAGGTTACACGGTATCGCTGATGAAAATGAAGCTCAAAACTTACAATTATGTGCGGTTAACTTGCGCTTTATTTGTCCTTTAACTGGCGAAGCAAAACAGTTTTCACTGCCACAACCATTAAAGCCTAAGTTACGGCGATAAGGGAGTTTTTGCTAATTTAGTTAACTGAGCATCGTGATATTTAGCAAGAAAAACAACCGCACAAAATGCACCAAGTAATGCCATGGCCATGTCCGACTGAGTATCCCAAATGTAGCCTTGCGTTCCTAAAAATGCCTCCGCATTTTCACCGGTTGAAATAGCAACCCACCATTCAATCAATTCATAAAAAGCACTGAACGCTAAGCAAATAGACACGATAATAACATTGAGCCAAGCACGGCCATTGACAACGTTTTTTCGAATTAGTATTTCTCGGGCGATAATCGCAGGCACAAAGCCTTGAGCAAAATGCCCTACTTTATCGTAATTATTGCGTTCAAGACTAAACAGCTCTTTAATTGTGTCAAATAGAGGAACTTCAGCATAGGTGTAGTGACCACCAACCATGAGCACAACACAATGAATTAATATTAAACTATACAGTAAGGGCGTTAACCGAAAGGAGTGATAGGTAAACAGTAATATTACAGCCCCAATGATTGCAGGTAAAACTTCTAAAAACCAAGTAAAATAATCTTTTGGCGCAATAGCCGACCAAATTAAGGTTACAAGAAAAATAAAAGCCCATAAATATTTGATGATATTACTCCGTTAACTTGCTTATTTATTTGCTCACTAAGTAATATCACAAATCTTATTGGCTTTACTATCAATTAAGTGCTTTTAAACGCAGTAATTAAAATCGTCATCATTAAGTAAAGATAATGAGTCACCAACGCGATCACTGCTATCAACTGCATTTAATAACTCATAGCCTTGTTGACGTTGCTCTTTTGTTAACGCGATATAAGGTAGGCGGAAGTTAGCTTTTACCGCGCCTGTCATCATTAATGTAGTGTTAATGGCGATAGGATTAGGCTCGCAAAATAACCACTGCATAAGCCCCTGCAAGCTAGTATTTAGCGTTGTATTTTCATTATCCATTAATTGGCGCATTAACCCAGGAACAATATTAGAAGTAACAGAAATTACACCATGTGAGCCATGTTGATGGCGACCATCATGGCTTTCATCATCGTTACCTGACCAACAAGCAATGCCTTTTTGCTCATAATAGGCAATACGTTCATTACCACCGCATTCTTTCACGCCAATAAAGTTTTTATGCTCCGCTAATACTTCAATAATTTCAGGGGTAAGATCTTGACCTGTTCGACCTGCAACATTGTAAATAAATGCCGGACCAATATCTAAAGTGCGCGTGAGATGTTCAATAACACCTGCCGTAGATGTACGGCCATAATAGGGATTGATTTGCAAGGTTGCATCCATACCTGCTGCAAAACCATGCTTAGTTGCCTTGATGGCTTCGCTAGTATTATTACTGCCTGTATTGCCAATAATTAATAGTTTATCGCCAAATTTATGGACACTATGAGCAATGAGTATTAAATGCTCTTCCCAGCTTAATAGATGACCTTCGCCAGTAGTGCCACCGACAACAATACCATCTACACCGGCATCAATTTGCTTTTTAACAAGCATATCGTATGTCATTAAATCCACTTCCCCTTTCGATGTATAAGGGGTTTTAATTGCGGTAATTAAACTGGCTGCTCTTAACTGCTTCATTATTTTCCTAGCTTTTGCTCTTATGTGGGTGAAACACTAACAATGACCAATATTGTCAGTAATTTTACGCATAATATAAATTTCATCAGTCTCAATATGCTGATACTCAAAGGTTTGGTGATTTAGTTGCAATACTTTGTATGCATGATAATTGTTACTATCATTGAGATCAGCTGCATAAAGTTGTTCATCAACCACTTCATTTTTTGTCATGGTAAAGTGAATATCAGCCACTAGGCCCCAATCACCTAACTCAGTGACCTGCTCTACAACCTGTTCAATTTCACCTGCTTTTACTTCATAAGTGACAAAAGTAAACTCAAAGCTGCCGTCTGCACTTAACTGAGCATATTCGACAACTTTTCTATTGTACTCATCAACATCATGTCGAAACCAACGTCCAAATAATAATTCTCTATTGTACTTCACGTTAAGTCGCTCACAAAAAAACACCATCTATCTTATCTTAATAATAAGCGCGATGGTGTTTATTTTAATGATAAATTTAGCTAAAGCCAATCGGATTAGGTTATTTATATTGATGTGCTTTAATTAAATAGAATACCTGACAATTTTATTTTAAGTTAATACTAATTTTTCAAAACTTTAATACTGCCATTAACACTTTCCATATCAATTTTCACATCACCAGTGCCAATATCGCCACGCAAGTTATGACCTGTAAAAGTGTTTTCTTGTGAGCTTAAGCCAAAATCTGTTTTAATGCTGCCATGCATAGTTTCAAGATCTAAGCGTGCATTCACATTTTTAGGTAAATATAACTTAATACTACCGTTGACCGTTTCAAGTTCAATATCATCAAGGTGTTGACTAAATGATTGATAATAAGCTTTGATACTGCCATTCACTGAACTCAGCTCAGTATCATTTGTTAAGCCTGAAGCCGTAATTGAGCCATTAACGACTTGTGCGCTCACTTCGCCACTAACATCATTGATGGTTAAGCTGCCATTAACTAATTCAATATCAGCGAGCTTTGTATCGCTTGGTAGCCAAACTCTATACTCAACCTGTGCTGTCTGATTGTTACCCCAACTCGACTTTTCTTGATAATGTGTTTCAACCACAACATGTTGACCATTTTGCTTCATTTTCACTTCAACACGATCACGTTGCTCTTGGTTATCAGCTTGGATAGTTGCCTCAACCTTAATGCTAGCTTCTTGCCAGCTGTTAATAACGACTTCACCGTTAATATTCTCTAAACTAAATTGACTATTATCTTCAACGCTAAAAGATTGCTCAACCGTATCAACTATATCGGCATAAACAGGTAAAGAATATGTGCCAATTAGCCCACAAACAACCAAACTATTTTTTAAAACTTTATTCATATTTTTTCCTAATTACTGTATTTTCATATTTTGTAAATAATTAGATGTAACTCATTTACAAAAGGTTTAAATTACCAGTAAAAAATTTATAGGGATTAAAATGACAGCGCCAAAAGTACAGCTATTACTAACAGGTAATGAATTAATGACTGGCGATATTGTTGACAGTAATTCAGCAATGATTGCCGAGCAATTAAAAGAGCTAGGCTTAGAGATTTCACGCAAAGTCACTATTGCCGATGATTTAACTTTGCTAGTCAATGAAATAAATCAATTAGCTGAGCAAGCAGATATTTTAATCATCAATGGTGGTTTAGGTCCAACGGTTGACGACTTAACCGCACAAGCATTAGCACAAGCAACCAAAGTAGAGTTAACGGAGCATGCACACGCATTAGAACATGTTACCGCTTGGTGTAAAAAGCGCGGAGCAACATTAAATAAGCCAAACTTGAAACAAGCGATACTTCCCCAAGACTGCGATATTATTGCCAATAGACAAGGCAGCGCTGTTGGCTTTAAGGTGAATCACCTTAATTGTGATATTTATTGTACTCCAGGTGTTCCTCGTGAGCTCAAAACAATGCTCATAGAGCAAATCAAACCTGATATTATCAAAAAAATCCCCGCAGAATTAGTCACTGACGTAACTCGATTACAAGTGTTTGGCTTAGGGGAGTCTACATTACAAAAAATGGTAGATGAGCAATTACCCGACTGGCCAAATGAGATCGATCTCGGCTTCCGAGCAGGCATGCCTCTATTAGAAGTGAAACTAACCACAAATAGCCAACAAGCGCATCAACAAAAAATATATTGGCAAGAAAAAATGTCTCAGTTACTGGGTGATCATTTAATCGCAAAAATTGAAGATACGCCTTTAAGTTTAGCAAAACACGTACTAAAAAATCTTACAAAAAATAACTTAACAATCACTACGGCAGAGTCATGCACAGGAGGGCTTATTGCCAGTATGTTGACTAAAGAAGCTGGCGCATCTCAGTCATTTGAGGCTGGATTTGTCACTTATAGTAACGCGATGAAAACCAAATTACTCGGCGTAGATGAAAAGATACTCAATGAGCATGGCGCCGTCAGTAAAGCCACAGTGATAGCTATGGCAACAGGTGCATTAGCACAATCATCTGCAGATTTAGTTATTGCTGTCTCAGGTATTGCAGGCCCAGAAGGTGGCAGCAAAGAAAAGCCTGTAGGCACAGTCTGGTTGGCTTGGGGTAGTAAAGATAATCTCAAAACAGTGGGTTTATTAATGCCATTGCCGCGAAGTTACTTTCAAAAATATGTCGCAAGCATCGGATTAGATTTAATAAGACGTGACCTAATTGCTAGCCAAGAGTCACCCCAGTATATTATTGAACGTCTGCTCAAGTAGAGTATTTTTAACAACACGTTGCTAAGCTAATCAAAAGTTTATATATTTAGACTGATATCTGATACTAATGCCATACTAAAACTAATATTAAAGCTAACAAACAACGCATTAATACCATTATTAATTTTGGAGCCTATTTTGATAGAGAAAAATTTTATCACCAGTGGTCGAAATACCATCATACATAAAATCAAAAAGTTTGACTTGCTCATTGTCAATGGTGACAAGCCAACGGTCATTGTTAGTAACCGTGGTATTGGTATATATAAAGGTGAAATTCCTGCGAAGCGATCTATTGCAAAGAAAGCTTATCAAGAGGTTGTAAACGTTGACTCTACTGAATTATTTGGGGAAGAGAAAACCTTAATTTTTATTCAAGCGCTAGATGGTAAGGAATATAAGATAGATTATAGTAAAACTAATACGAAGAGTTTTATTAAAATTCATCAAGATAATTACATTTAACGCTTACTTAAACGAACAAAAGTAACTACTTTTAATGCCATCAATGTAGTTCATTAATTTTTTAATGATGATGTCGGAGAAAACCTTTTATGACTCAGGTCAGTTTAGTCGCTAACGCCAAAGATAATATTGATTTACGCCTTACTCCAATTAAAGGTGGTGACTCAGTGACTGAAGCCAGCGTGCTTGAATTAATCGAAAGCTCTGAATATGCCACTCTCGCTGTTAATACCGCTAATATTAAAAATGCCATTGCTGAGCTTAATGACGTACTCAAACCATTACAAGATAAACAAAGCGGGCGAGAAATTTGTTATCAAGCATTAGAAAGAAAAGATGCGACTATTTCTGTCACCATTGATAAAGATGAAATGGGGGCAACAGCTGAAATAATGCCTGCACAAGGAGGTAAAAACCTTTCTGCAAAAGCCATTTTAAATGCGGCTCAGGAGGCAGGTGTCAAGAAAGGTTTCAGTAAAGAGTTATTAATTAAATTAGCGCGTTTGGCTGCAAAAGCAAAACCGAATGATCAAGTGAACTTACAAATTGCAACAGGAAAACAAGCAATAAATGGCAAAGATGCTGTCATAAAACCTTTAGTTGAGAGTGCTCAGTCACGTATTTTACGCCCTAAAAAGCGTGAAGACGGTAGTGTAGATATGCGCGACTTAGGTGACATTATTTGCGTAAAGGTTGGCGATCCCCTTGCCAAAAAAATTCCATTAACAACAGGTAAACAAGGTTATACCGTAACCGCTACACCACTCTCACCAGAGCCAGGTAATGATGTTGAACTCGTCCCCGGTGAAGGAACGACGATAAGCTCAGCCAATGAAAATATTTTAGTGTCTGAAAAAGTTGGTTTGCCTAAGCTTATTGCAAACGGCATGGAAGTCGATGAAGTTTACAAGATTAAAGATGTTACGGTGGCAACGGGCAACATTAATTTCACCGGTAGCGTGATCATAGAAGGTGATGTCACTGAAGGGATGAAAGTTATCGCTAGCGGCGATGTAACTGTGGGTGGCTTTGTTGAATCTGCGCTGGTTGAAGCAGGAGGCGATGTCACTATCTCTGGCGGCATTATTGGCCGCAAACATGATGTAGAAGAAACAAAAGTCACCGATGTAAAAATGAGTGTCAGTGTCAATGCTAAGGGCAGCATCTATGCTAAATATGCTCAATATGCACAAATTAACTGTGGTAAAGACGTTCGCATTGAAAACCAGCTATTGCACAGCCTACTAAATATTAATGGCCAATTGAAAGTCGGTACTGAAGAGCAAGCAAATGGAAAACTCATTGGTGGTTATATAAAAGCAGGCACACGGGTAAGTGCAGGTATCGTTGGTGCTACTGCCGGCAGTAATACTATAATAAATTTTGAGCATGAAATTGTTAAATTAAAAGAGCAAATGCATGATATCGAATCAAGGCTTAAATTTGATTCTGCTAAAACCAATGAGTTAAAAGCCGCCACAAACAAGTTAAAAAAACTGCCTAAAGATAAAGCCAAGCCAGAAATGCTAGCCAAAGTTATATCAACGTATCAATTCCATGCAAAGCGGTTAGGTGAAATTTTATTAGAAAAAGAAGCCCACGAAAAAGCTACGCAAGACTATATGGAGAGTGTTTACATAGAAGCAACGGAAAAGTTATATCACGGCGTAGAACTTATCGTTGGTGATTTTCATGATAGATCTCGCCGAGAATATGGCCCAAGTAAAATGATTTACAAAGAAAGAAAAATTCACATTGACCCAATAGTAAATACCTAACTTATGATGCCCAAAACCCTACTGACTTTTTTTGTACTCTGCTTTTTTGCTAGCTTTCATAGTCAGGCTAAACAATGCTCAGTTAATTTAAATTATGGCGTTATTATTGACCCAAGCCATATTCGAATTATCGATCATGGTAAAACTATTATTCAAATTAATGGCAGCACACAACTCTTCATTGAAGGGCGAGAAGTTAAGCTTGATAACGAGCAACAGCAGCTTATTGAAGAGTTTTCTAGTGGTATTCGTAGGCAAATTCCTGAAATTGTTTCTATCGCCATAGAGGGTGTTGATATTGGCTTAAAAGCCGTAAATAAAGTGATTGGAGGTTTAACTGGAGAAAACAGCGCCTCACAACAAAAAGTGCAAACTAAGTTCGATGAATTAAAGTGGCGGGTAAGAACACGCTTCAATCAAAGTGCTAATAACTACTACATAGCCCCTCAAGACTTTGACGAGTTTGATGACATTTTTACTGGCGAATTTGAACAAGAGATCGAAGAAATTATTTCTGACTCAATTGGCACCATTTTATTAGCTGTTGGTGAAGCAATGATCAACAACTCAGATAATGATAATCCCAGAAACACAGAGCAACGCATTTCAACGTTTGACGAGCGCATCGAGAGTATGGGCAAAGATTTAGAGTTAGAAATAACAGCCAGCGCAAAAGTATTAGAAAAAAAAGCAGCGCAATTTTGTTTACAAATGGTTGAACTGAATGACATAGAAACTAAAATGCACAAATCAATTAGTTCATTGAATCGATTTAATCTAATAGAAACAAATTAGTATTACACAAGCTGAGTTCGGCTTAAGCTTTAGCCATTTAACTATTGCTTCGAGCTGTAAAACTACACCTCGAAGCAAACAGACAATATTTACCAGTGTACTTTACATATTAGGATAATTTGGACCACCGGTTCCTTCAGGCGTAACCCACGTTATATTCTGACTTGGATCTTTAATATCACAGGTTTTGCAATGAATGCAGTTTTGAGCATTTATCACAAACTTATCCCCCTCTTCTGTTTGTTCTACTTCGTAAACACCTGCGGGACAGTAACGCTGTGCAGGCTCATTAAACTTCAGTAAATTAACACTAATAGGAATGCTACTATCAGCCAGTTTTAAATGACAAGGTTGTTCTTCTTCATGATTAGTATTAGATAAAAATACCGATGAAAGTTTATCAAAACTCAATTTATTATCAGGTTTAGCATACTGTATTACAGGCGCCTCACTGGCTAATTTCATCTGCGCGTGATCAACACTGTCATCTTTGAAATTAAAGGGCAGTTTTCCACCAAAAATATTTTGATCTATCGTGTTATACACACCGCCTAGCATGGTGCCAAATTTGTGCATAGCTGGGCCAAAGTTACGCGTATTATACAATTCTTCATATAGCCAAGAATCTTTAAACTTATCAGTAAAACTAACAAGATCTTGCTTACCCTCTTCAGCAATACCATCATTGGAAATTAACGCTTCAGAGATCGCTTCCGCTGCCAACATGCCTGACTTCATTGCAGTATGGTTACCTTTAATTTTGGCAAAGTTAATGGTGCCTGCATCACAACCCACTAACAGAGCACCTGGCATAGTCATTTTCGGTAGTGAATTAAAGCCACCTTTAGCCATAGCTCGCGCACCATAAGAAACTCTTTTACCACCCTCTAAATACTGACTGATTTTCGGATGGTGCTTATAGCGCTGAAATTCATCAAACGGGCTTAAGTGTGGGTTAGAATAATTTAGGTCAACGATTAAGCCAACAAACACTTGATTGTTTTCCGCATGGTATAAATAGCCACCGCCAGTAGTGCTTTTATCTAATGGCCAGCCCGCCGTATGCACAACTAAGCCTTCTTGATGTTTAGCAGGGTCAATATCCCAAATCTCTTTGAAACCAATACCATAATGCTGTGGTGACTTTCCAGTATCTAAGCCAAATTTAGCAATAAGTTCTTTACCCAAATGTCCACGACAACCTTCAGCAAAAACAGTATATTTTGCGCGCAGTTCCATACCCGGCATAAAAGAGTCTTTTTCTTTGCCTTCAGCATCTAAGCCCATGTCACCAGTAATAATACCACCGACGCTTCCATCATCATTATAAATAACGCTTTGAGCAGGAAATCCTGGGAAAATTTCAACGCCTAGCTGTTCGGCTTGCTCAGCAAGCCAGCGACAAAGGTTCCCCATACTGGCAATATAATTGCCCTCATTATGCATGGTTTTCGGTACTGAAAAGTTAGGAAGTTTAATGCCATTATTTTCACTATTAAGTAAATAAATGTCATCGCCAGTCACTTTAGTCGTTAATGGTGCTCCTTTTTCCTGCCAATCAGGGAACAACTCCATTAATGTGCGAGGTTCAAATACCGCACCAGAAAGAATATGAGCACCCACTTCAGAGCCTTTCTCCACAACACAAACCATTAACTCTTGCTCTTGCTCTTGCTGTTGTGCTAATTGCATTAGATGACAAGCAGTAGAAAGGCCAGCAGGACCAGCACCAACTATTACTACATCAAATTCCATCGATTCTCTTTCCATGGTATCTCCCCATATTTCATTGTAATCGGTAAAATAAATTCAAACAGGTGTTTGATATTCAAACAGGTGTTTGATAGTATCCCAATAAAGGTAACCGAGCAAGACACAAATAGCTTATTTTTATTTAGCTCAATCTAGCTATATTGTCAGTTGCTACTATGCTTTGTTAGCAGTAGTTTAAAACAGGCTGCAAGTTACCCTTATATAAATCAAACATTATATTTATATCAGATATTGTATAGTAGTTTGAAAGTTTTCACCAAGATTACGTTGACGTGAACGTAAAGTAAAGGTAGTCTTTTGAGTATTAACTCAAAAATTAATTTTATTTATATTCTGACACTAGAAAGTAAACACAGAGGCAACGATGAAAGTACTAGTTCCAATAAAGCGAGTAATTGACTATAACGTCAAAGCACGCGTAAAACCTGATAACTCGGATGTAGATCTCGCTAATGTAAAAATGGCTATTAACCCTTTTTGTGAGATTGCTGTTGAAGAAGCCGTTCGTTTAAAAGAAGCAGGCACCGCAACTGAAGTTGTTGTTGTTTCAATTGGCGACAAATTATGCCAAGAACAATTGCGCACTGCCCTTGCACTAGGCGCAGATCGTGCCATTCAAATTGAAGCCGATACTAACTTAGACTCATTAAATATTGCCAAGTTATTGCAAAAAGTAGTTGATGAAGAAGCTCCACAATTGGTTATTTTAGGTAAACAAGCTATCGACAGCGATAATAATCAAACAGGACAAATGCTTGCCGCCCTAACAGGTATGGCACAAGGTACCTTTGCTTCTCAAGTCAGTGTTGAAGGTGACAAAGTTAACGTTACCCGTGAAATTGATGGTGGCTTGCAAACAGTTGCATTAAACCTTCCTGCGGTAGTAACAACTGATTTACGCTTAAATGAGCCACGCTACGCTTCGCTACCAAATATAATGAAAGCCAAGCGTAAACCGTTAGCAGTAAAACCTGCTGCAGATTACGGTATCGACTTAACAGCTCGCACTAAGTTATTGAAAGTAACTCCACCTGCTGAGCGTCAAGCTGGTATTGTGGTAGAAACTGTTGATGAACTCGTTGAAAAATTAAAAAATGAAGCCAAGGTGATCTCATGAGTATTTTAGTATTTGCCGAACACGACAACAGCACCTTAAAAGCTGAAACATTAAAAACGGTTGCTGCTGCACAAGCAATTGGTGGAGATATCACCTTATTGGTTGCTGGCTCTAACTGCCAAAGTGTTGCAGAAGCCGCCGCTAAAGTTAACGGTGTGAGTAAAGTACTTGTTGCTGATAACGCAGCATACGAGCATCAATTAGCTGAAAACATTAGCCTACTCGTTGTTGAGTTAGCTGGTGATTATGAGCACATTATCGCGACTGCATTAAGTACTGGTAAAAACTTTATGCCTCGTGTAGCTGCTCTTTTAGATGTTACCCAGATTTCAGATATTATTGGCGTAGAATCAAGTGACACATTTGTTCGCCCAATTTATGCAGGTAATGCCATTGCAACCGTGCAAAGTTTAGATAGCAAAAAAGTAATTACCGTTCGTGCAACGGGCTTTGATGCCGTTGCCACTGACGGTAATGCCGACATCATAGCGCTAGATGCTGTTACAGATGCTGGCAACTCAAGTCATGTAAGTGACGAATTAACCGAGTCTGAACGCCCAGATCTAGGCGCTGCTGGTGTCGTTATTTCAGGCGGTCGTGGTATGCAAAACGGCGATAACTTCAAGTTGCTTGAAGGCATAGCAGACAAACTTGGTGCAGCAATTGGTGCATCTCGTGCCGCTGTTGACGCAGGCTTTGTACCAAACGATATGCAAGTAGGGCAAACAGGTAAAATTGTTGCGCCTGACTTATACATAGCTGTCGGTATTAGTGGTGCAATTCAACATTTAGCAGGGATGAAAGATTCAAAAATCATTGTTGCAATTAACAAAGATCCAGAAGCGCCTATTTTCCAAGTAGCTGATTACGGGATTGTTGCGGATTTATTTGATGCATTACCAGAGCTTGAAGCTAGCTTATAGTTTAAAGCAATAGGCTTTAAGCTATTCATGAAGCTGTTATAATAAAACCACTCTTAGTAGTGGTTTTTTTGTTTTTAAGATAGGCGTCAAAATAGCTACGCAATATAATCATTTAATAGGTAATAACAGTTATGAGCGATAAACTTTCCAGCCTTGCTGATCTTGCAACTGCTTTTGGCAAAGAGCCAGTTCACACCAATAATCAAAATGAAGACAATACTTTAGTTTACTCAACCCAAGGTGGCCGTATTAAGCATAAGGCAGCGTCGAAACAAGTTACGGCGAGTGATGGCTTTGCTCAGGTACGCAGAGAAACAAAAGGGCGAAAAGGCAAAGGCGTAGTAACAATTACAGGTTTGGGACTAGATGCAAATGCACTGAAAGATTTAGCCAAAAAGCTGAAAAAAACCTGCGGTACTGGTGGTACAGTTGTCGATGAAGTCATAGAGATCCAAGGCGACAAAAGAGATAAGATAAAAACAGTACTTGAAAAAGAAGGCTTTAAAGTTAAATTCATTGGCGGATAACCCTCCAGGGTCGAACACTATAATTTCAATCCTGTCTTATAGAGTAGCGATAATTTAATCCAAGAATACGAGACCATATCTATTAACTAGAGCTTCCCTTTTATAATGCTTCAACATTGTTTCTGTTTACTACTCAGTAGACTAAGCTTCTTAGTCAACTCCTTCAGTCCATTGCATTAATACTCCTCTATAATATTTATTACGAACAAATTCGTAATAAATATTGACTATACGAAATCAGTCGTACATAGTGTAATTGTTCATTTAACAATCAGTGAGGTAATATGGCTAGAAAAAGAACTAAAAAAGAACCAGAAAATTTAGAGCCTGACATGACACCTATGTTGGATATCGTATTTATACTGTTAATATTTTTCATTGTGACCACGTCTTTCGTTAAAGAAGAAGGCTTAGTGGTAAATAGACCTAAAATGAATAAGTCATCAAGTGATAATACGCCAACGATGCTTGTTAAAATTAGTGAAAATGGCAGAGTTACCCTTAATGGTAAGGGCGTCGACATTGAGCGATTACCAGCGCGAATAGAAAACTTCATAGCAAAAAATAATAGCAACAGCGTTGTTGTAATTCCAAAATATAAAACAAGACACGAAGATGTGGTGCGAGTTTTAGATCAGATCAAAACATTTGAGCAATTAACAGTTTCAATAGGAAAATAGAAAGCATACAACCCGCTCCGTTCTCATAGGGGTTTTACACTTAAAAAGCAAAAAACCAGCAACATTGTTGCGGGTTTTTCTTAATAGAAGTATAGCAATGTCCCGCTACGCTCTCACATGGGTTTTTATTAATAGAAGTCACACTACCCTCGGCGCTAGGTTTACACGTTTAAACCCCAGAAAGCAAAAAGCCCGCAACATTGTTGCGGGCTTTTCTTAATAGAAGTTTAGCAATGTCCTACTCTCACATGGGAACTCCCACACTACCATCGGCGCTACTG
>JAPHTO010000053.1 GCA_026196955.1 Colwellia sp.
ACCTTCACCGCACTTGCCTTCGCCACACTTGTCACCACCTTTAGGTGCAAATGTTACAACATCTTGTGCAGCAAAGGGATTAGTTTCTGCTTTCGCAACATTACTTGCAAAAACTGAAAATGCTAATAATCCCATAACAGCAGCTAAACCAGGTTTTTTTAGTAGATTCATGACATGTTTCCTTTATATTTAAGTTATTAATACTTTGAGCATATTAGTTATATGACTTTTTACATAGACCATCAAGCATTAAATAAAATTTCAAAAAACTATAATTTATTTAACACTTTTTATTCATAAAAAAACCAGCGAGTTCGCTGGCTTTTAATATTCAATCATAGTTAATGAATTAACTAAATTGAAACGTTTTTACGTCTTGCTGTATCGGCAATAAAACCTTTCCAGCCCTTGGCCGCTTTACGCGCTTTAGGGTCTTTCATCGCTTTATTAATCGCAGCATAAGCTTGCTTGTATTTTTCAAGGTAAAAATAAGATTCTGCAATACTCATATGAATACGCCCCTCATTTTTAACCCCAAGCTCTAATGCTTTTTCTAATGCAGGAATAGCTTTAGCAAATTGCTCATCTTGTTTTAACAACATACCTTGTTTACGGTAATACTTAGCTTCATTAGTTAATTTAGCCAGTTCACCATAATACTTTGCAGCAGTACCTATATGTTGTGCAGCATGCCAAGCATTAGCTAGTGCTGAGATGTTTTTATCATCACGGGTTATGTCACCCGAAGCAATGTGCTTTTCTAATAGCTTAGCAGCCTTATATGGCGATTCACTAGAAGAATACAAGTTAGCTAACGTTTTAAGCTGAGATTCTTTCTCAAGAAATCCTTGCTTATAAGCTAAATCAAGCGTTTGTACTGCTTTAGGATAATCTTCCACAAGAAGGTAAAACATGGGTAACTGTGTCCACCAAGTCTTATTTTCAGGGAAAATTAAAATAACCGTTTCCAATACACCAATAGCTTCTTTATACTTTTTACGTTCATAATAAGAAGTTAGCTTTAAAATATATGGGTTTTGGTTAGGTTTATCACCAAAAGCAGCAATGGCCTTATCCGCTGGCACAATCATTTTATCTAATTGTTGCAACTCATAATGAGCTTGGGCAATTTTAACCCAAGTATTACCATCATCTTTACCAGTAAACTCCATCCAAGCATAATAGTTAGCTAAAGCACCCTTGTAGTCCTTGGTTTGCATTTGCAAATCAGCGAGTAACTTTATGGCTTCACCGTGATCACCTTCATTCAAGATATCTGGTTCCACAGCTAGCTTTAAGTACTTTATAGCTTCTCGCTCTTGATTACCTTTAGTGGCATACATAACCGCAATAAAACGCGCAACATAAGCTTTGTCATAATCCTTTTTGGCGTCAATATCCAACAAGACGACTAAGGCACCATCTATATCAGACTTAATTCCCTTTTTTTCGTCACCTGAGTATAGCTCAAAAGCTTTTTGCACTTTTTTACCAACTGACGGGCCAACCAATTGCGTAGGACGTTTCTTTTTCTCTTCTTTAGCACCCGAGGCTTCTGCATAATCAGCAAAAGGAGCTTGAACTACTAAAAGCGAAGCAATAACAACTAAAGAAGTCGATAATTTTTTAAACATAACTACTTCCCTCCGTCCATTTTAAAGTCTAATTGAACAGTTAAACCTGGCTGTTTCATCGGTTTGCCGTCAACAACTTTTGGTTTGTATTTCCACTTTCTAAGCGCGCGTTTTGCTTCTTTATCAAAAATACGCTTAGGCTGTGCTTCAATAACCTTAACATCTTCAACACCACCAATCTCATTGATAGTAAATGAAAGTTTAACCCAACCTTCTTTACCGTCACGAGCTGCTTGAATCGGATACTTAGGTTCGATTCGAACGATAGGTGTTGCTTCACCATCACGACCAAAACCAGCACCAGGTGCAGACAAGCCTGTTGATGCACCAGCTAGCTGGACACCTGGCATGTTAAACTGCAAACCAGCATTATCATTACTTGCTTCTGGCTCCGGTGGCGCCTGCTTTGGTGGAGCTTTTGGCGGCGGCGGCGGCGGCGGCGGTACACGACGACGTGTCTCTGCAGAAGACTTTGGTGGCGTAGTGTTAACTTCTACGATTATATTCTCTTGTGCCTCATCCTTGTTTCTATCACCGCTAGAAACAAGGAAAGCCATAAAAGCAAATAGACCAAAGGTAACCGCAGCGCCTAGTAGTATTGATACTAAAAAGCGTCCCATATTCTACCCCTTCGCTGCAGCAATGGAGATTCTAAGACCACTTCCTGCTTCTTTAATTGCATCCATTACTTTAACAACTACGCCATGTTTAGCATCTTTGTCAGCTTGGATAATAACTACATCTGTTGGTTGCTCTGCAAGTAATTTTTCAATCCTTGCGCCAACACGTTCGATGTCAACACGACCTTTATCTAACCAAATTTCACCATTATCTTTAACTGCAATAAAGATATTAGCGTTTTTCTGTTTAGTTTGTTGTGCTGCTTTTGGTTTATTTACTTCAATACCTGCTTCTTTTACAAAAGAAGTGGTTACGATGAAGAAGATCAGCATGATGAACACGATATCTAACATCGGTGTCATATCAATTACTGCTTCTTCGTCCTCACGAATCTTTTTACGTGCCATGAAAATATCTCTCTAGTGATGAGGTAAACTGTCAACCAGTTTAGCCTTTGCTAGTTTAACTTGAGCGTCTAGTCTTGAACTAAAAAACACGCCAGATAATGCTGCTACCATTCCAGCCATTGTCGGAATAGTTGCTTGCGAAATACCTGCGGCCATTAATCGCGGATTACCTGTACCTTGTTGTGCCATTGTTTCAAACACACCAATCATACCGGTTACTGTTCCCAACAAACCGATTAATGGACACATTGCCACTAAGGTTTTGATGGTGAACATGCGTTGTTCAAGCAGTTCATTTGCTTCGGAAATCCAAGTCTCTCTAATACGATGTGCATACCAAGACGTAGTGTCTGTGCGTGCATCCCAACGAGCAACAATACTGTCTTTCATTGTGGGGTAGACAGATGCCAAGAACCAATAACGTTCTATCATCATAATCCACATCAATAAGAGTGCGAAGGCAACAACATAAAGTACGTTACCACCGGTCGCAATAAAACCCCTGACAGATTCCCAAAGCTCTATCAGGAATAACATTATTTAGACTCCTTCTCTGCAATCGCAGCAATTAAACCTGCGCTTTGCTCGTCTAGTTTTTGTAAAACGCCTTTCGCTTTACCAGCAACAATTGAATGGATAAGAATAAGTGGCAATGCACAAATCAAACCTAATGCTGTTGTAACTAGTGCTAGAGAGATGTTACCAGCCATGATTTTCGGGTCACCCGTACCAAATAAAGTAATGGTTTGGAAAGTCATGATCATACCGATAACAGTACCTAATAGACCCATTAATGGAGCAATGGCAGCGAACATTTTAATTAAGTTAACACCACGGTCTACTTTAGGTGTTTCACGTAAAATACCTTCATCAAGTTTCAACTCAAGAGTTTCAGCATCAACTGACTTGTTATCATGATAAATTTGTAATAAACGACCTAGAGGGTTATTTGCGTTTGGCGTATCAAGATTTTTCTCTTGCGCTTTAATTTTAGCGCTCATGCCACCTAAAACGATAATACGTTCAAGCGCAATCAAACAACCTAAAATTAATAATACAGTGATGGCGTAACCAACTTCTTTACCTTCATGGAAAAACTCTTCTACAGTTTTCTTACGTGTTTCAAGTGATAAGATACCACCACGTGAAGGGTCAACATAAACACCTGCATAACCTGAGCTTGTATTAAAGAAACCTGATGCAGTTTCAGAAATATAACCTGCTGGCTGCTTAGGTAATGGTTGAACTTGACCTACTTCATCATTGTAAGTTAAGAAACCGTTAGCTGATACGATATTAAAAGTACCGATACGAGTTACTGTTTCTGTCGATTTAGAGCCATCAAGGTTTGTAACATCAACACTAAATTGAGAAACTTTACCTGATTGAGTCATTTCAGTTTGCAATGCAAACCATAATTCTTCTAAATCTTCTAATGCTGGTATTTCTCTTGCGTTAGCAATGCGGTTAAGCGCTTCGCCACGACCTGGGAATTCAGCACTTACGATTGAAGTAGCAATTTGGCCATAAGCCCCTGCAGCAGCGGCACGAGACACACCGAACATTTCACCTAAAGTACCAGTAGCATTATCTAATTCTACTTCTTTTTGTGCTAATTTAATTTCATTAGCAGCGTACTCTTTAGTTAAACGCTTATTACGCGCTTCTTGATTTTTAAGTTCAGCTATTGCTTTATTTAATAGCGCTTGCTTATCTGCACGTGCTGAAGTGAATTCAGCTTCACGTTTTTTATCAAGTTTAGCTTCAGAAATACGGTCAGCTTTTACTTGCTTTAATAAATCATCTAACTGATTTGCTTGTGTTGTTGCTACTAAGCCAGCTGTCATCGATGCAGCTAGCATTACAAAATTAATAACTTTTTTCATTATTCTGCTCCTGCTGCAAATACTGGTAATTTAGTTAAATCCATTGGTAATTGCTTACGCGCCATAGCGATAGCATCTTTAACAGGTTTCAAATATTCATCACCTAATTCTTCCCACGAGCGAGATTGGTTATTCCACAACCATGAATGCTTACCATCTAGAGATTGTGCAACAAAAGCGATACGCCCCATATGAACGAAATCAGCAGTTAAGGTAGTACCATTAAAGTCCATTTCAGCTTGGTATGCATCAAAAATAGTGCCGTAACCTGCTTCAATTTCATATGCTTCAAGTACTAAACGAAATTGCTCAGAAGTTGTAACGTTAGAGTTACCCATTACTTCGCGCAAATTAGCTACACGCTCTTTACGACGTTCAATATTCATTGGTACATCAAGATCAATAAAGGTCTCTAAAGTATCAATCATTTTGTACATCAAAGGCACAACACCTTGCTTAATTTTATCAATACCATCGATTTGCTTTTGCAATGAAGCAATATTGGCTTTTTGATCATCAACCATACGTTGTACGTGGTCGTTATAACCACGTAATACATCGCCTTCATCAACGGTATTACGATACTCAGCAAGAAGATCTTGTGTTTGCTCGTAGATAGTGTTGATTTTTGCTTGTGATTTAGCTGATTGCTTAAATATTTTAGCTTCAGCTTTTTGAAGGTCTGTTAATGCATCAGCAGCTGCGATATTGCTACCTGCTAGTGCTAGTGCGCCAACCATCGCTGTTGCGATGAGGCTTTTCTTACTTACTTTGGACATAGTTCCCAACCAATTGCTATTTAAATTTTGATAACAAGATTTTTGTTACCGCAAATATAAAAATCTATCGTTTTTTATGTAACTTTATATGTGTAACTTTTTATGAATACAACCAATCAATAATCCCAAATGACAAAGACACTGTCAAGGTGATAGTTATGAAGTTGATATAATTGTGAGCAAAACCACCTAAATAAAAGGTGCAAATATTTTGCCAGCATATGTTTTACTAATTTCTTCGTAGCAAGTCAAATTTATTTGTCATTATAAACAAACAAAAGAGCATTTTTTAATAATAAACATATTATTTTACCCGTTTAGCCCATGCTATGTAGATTATTGTCTTTGGATTTCGTTCAGATTGATTATTATCTTGAGAGTGACCTTAAAGGTGCAGCATCGTTTAACTTTGTAAGGTTCCCATGAGAAAAAACAAGAAATATTCTAACAACCATAACAAGGCTATTTATCAGCCATTTCTATCGCTTTTCGCCTATTAATATAAGAAAAATAGCGAAAGTACCTTCTGTATTGTATACAAAGACTAATAAACTGCATAAAATACAATTAACAAAACTAAGCAGTTCTTCAGTAACTTGAGCACATTTCCAATTATAAATCAGCCTTCATTGTAACTGTCATTCTGACTTTAACAACAACCAGTCTAGCTTTTGAAACTGATAGTAGATTGGCTCAAAGTGCGCTGCTATTTGCTCAATTGTTACAGAAGGATCATTTATTTCCTTAAGCACCTTAGAAAAAATATCTTTCAGAGTTGTTTTTCCATCTATTTTTTCAAAAATCAACCAAGTTATTCGAGAAGATAGAACTTCGAATTCAAAGCCTGAAATATGCTTCATTGTTATTGCTTTCCCATGGTTGTTACTCATGGCTAGCGCAAGTTCTCGGCCTAAATTATTATATTTTTCTTGTGGAAAGAAAAAAAGAATATTAGACATATCTTTAAATTCAGCTTTAGTCCCCTCCTCCTTAGACGCATAAAATTCATGTTTCTTGAAAGCACCGACGAGCAATTCAGCTATAGCTTGTTGCTTCATAACACTTTGAGTTTTAATTTTAGCTAATAACTTGGGATTTTCGATATATTGCTCTGGACGATATGACATCCTCATTTTAACACAGCTAAACTCGACCAAATTCAAACAAGTATCATTAAGCATTTCATATATCTCAATGATTGAATATGCCCTATCTTGCTCATGTAACAGCAAATCTACAAGACCATTATCATTCCCATTTTGATGATCAATAAAGAACTCTTCATTGTGACAAAACCAGTTGGTTTTGGGCAACTCCTTTAAAGTTAATTTTGTATTTTCTACCTTTTGAGGTAGATATTCTTCATCAGCGTTAATCAGTTTCATCAATTGTTGCATTTGATAAACCCCTGTACGTCCATATTGACCGTAAAGCATTAAACCTATAGCCCCATTTTTAGCTAGGCAATGATGTAAGCATTTCAAACCAAATATGGGATCGGCCAAATGGTGTAATACACCGGTACAACTTATATAATCAAATAGCCCTATATCGTCATTCAAATTCAATAACGAACCATGCAGCCATGTAATATTTGTTAGTCCTCTACACTCTGCACGTTGCTTAGCAATAGCCATTGAAGATTCACTGACATCAAGATATACCACTTCCGCATTTTTATTTCTCAACTGCTCCGCTAAATAAATAGTAGAGTCTCCCGTGCCACCACCTGCTATCAGAACACGAAAATTGTTAAAATCATTTTTACCTTTAAAACAGTAAAAATTTATTAACTCGAGACGCTCCATCGCTATTTC
>JAPHTO010000007.1 GCA_026196955.1 Colwellia sp.
GATAACTTCACAAAATTAATAAAATATAGAATAACTATGTTTAACAAATGTTGTTTGTTCTAAGTTCGCTAATGCAGCTCTAAGTTGAGCAATAAATTAATGCAATTGGTATAACCCTCGTATTAAAGAATGTAGTTTACACTTTATGATGTATGGCACTAGCCGTTAGTTTTTATTTGTCACACCTTAATCCCTAAAAAAAATAGGGCTTTATCTCCTTGTTCTTCATAATGTTTTATCTTTATTGTTTTTTGATCTAAATCATAACGCTTATGTACTAAGAGCGTAGACTGTGACATATTGTCGCAGTGTGTAATTTTGTCGCATGCTGTTTAACTATTAAGAAGTGGATGCTTGATGTTTTTCTTTCCCGTTCAAAGCTGGTTTAAAAAGGTGCTTACCTTTTTAGCGCCTATTTGCTTGCTATCTATTGTAGTTATTTCTCCTGCTCAAGCGCTATTTGTTAGTCCTCCTAAAGATCCAATGCCGTTAATAAAAGAAATTTTTGCTGAACAAACTAAGATTTCAGAAAAAATGGTTATTAAAGAGGGCGGCCCACTTGTTTGGACTATTTATAAAAATGAAGAAATATTAGGTTATGCGTTTGAAACTAATGATTTAGCAAAAATACCCGCCTACTCAGGTGAGCCAGTAAATATGCTGGTCGCTATTGATACCAAAGGTACTTACTTAGCGGCAAAAGTACTTGAGCACCATGAACCTATTATTTTAGCGGGTATCCCAGAGTCAAAACTCCATCAATTTGCTGAGCAGTACCATGGACTTACTGTGAGTGACCGCCTTAAAGTGGGTGGTAATCAAACCGACGGTACTATCCATATCGATGGCCTTTCTGGCGCAACAGTGACTGTTATGGTGATGAATGTCGCTATTGTGAAAGCGGCAAAAATAGTGGCTCGTTCATTGGGTATTATCAGTACGAGTCAAGAGGCTATTCAACCGATGGGAACCATTTATCCTGACGTTTATGAAAAAGCTGACTGGACCACGCTCACTGGTAACGGCGCTATTAGAAAATTATATCTTAACAGAAAGACGGTTGATGAAGCATTTGTTGGCACTGAAGCAGAGCATGTTGATGAAGCAACACTTGAACAAAAGCAAGATATGTTTGCTGAAATTTACTTTGCCCAAGTTGATATTCCTACCGTAGGACGTAATTTATTAGGTGACAGTGAATATGAATACTTGGTTTCTTCCTTAAAGCCGGGCGAGCACGCCATTGTTTTAATGGGTACAGGTTATTCGTTTAAAGGCTCTGGTTATGTACGTGGGGCTATTTTTGATCGCATTCAAATATTACAAAATGGTAATGCGTTTGCCTTCAGAGATTTAGATCATAGTCGTTTACCTGATATTTATATTGATGGTGCGCCAGAATTTAATGAAAGATCGATTTTTATTGTTCGTGAACACCATGAATTTAACCCTGCTTCTGATTGGCAGTTAGAATTATTAGTTCGCCGTCAAACAGGTCCTTTAGAAAGCATATTTACCAGTTTTAAAGCGGATTACCACACTTTAGATCATTATGTAGATCGCCCGCCACTTATTTTACCTGAGCCAGAGTTATCTTTAACACAGCAGGTATGGAAAGAGAAAAATTCTGAGGTCATCATCTTAGTTATTTTGCTCTTCATTGTGGTGATGAGTTTATTCTTCCAAGACATTTTAGTGCGTCATCCAACGTTTATGCACAACTTCCGCCACTTATTCTTAATTATCACCGTGGTGTTTATTGGTTGGTCATGGGGCGGTCAATTATCCGTGGTCAATGTGTTTACCTTCTTGCAAGCTTTTATGTCTGACTTCTCTTGGGATTTATTCTTGCTTGATCCGGTGATCTTTATTTTGTGGGGAGCAGCAGCAGTCACCATGATTTTGTGGGGACGTGCGGTATATTGTGGCTGGTTATGCCCATTTGGCGCGCTGCAAGAGCTAATGAATATTTTTGCTCGTTATATAAAAATACCGCAATTTGAATTGCCTTGGGCAGTGCATGAGCGTTTATGGGCGATTAAATATTTAATCTTATTAGGCTTGTTTGGCTTATCAATGGAGTCGCTAGCGCTTGCCGAGCAGTTTGCTGAAGTAGAGCCATTTAAAACCACCTTTTTATTGAAGTTTGATCGTGAATGGCCGTTTGTGTTGTATGCATCAGCTTTATTAATTATCAATATTTTTAATCGCAAGTTCTTCTGTCGTTATTTATGTCCATTAGGCGCTGCGTTATCAACCAGTAATAGCATACGTTTGTTTAGTTGGTTACGTCGTCGTCCAGAGTGTGGTCAACCTTGTAAGACTTGTGCGAAAGAATGTGAAATTCAAGCTATTGACCCTGATGGCGTTATTAACATGCGTGAATGTCATTACTGCTTAGATTGTCAGGTAACTTATTTTAATGAAGAAAAATGTCCACCATTGAAAAAATTAGCAAGAAAGAAAGCCAAGTACAAAGAAACAGAAATTGAAGTGAAAGAAGTCGCGTAGTAATCAACGGCGAGCTGATTTAAGGTAAAAATATTCGCCTCAAAACTTAACAACAAATTTTTACAAACGGAGAAAAACAATGAGTAATGAAGATCAAAAAAATAACGAGGTCACATTAGAAAATGAAGACCGCCGAAAGTTTTTCGGTAAAACGGCACTCATTGGTGCTGGAGCTGTAGCTGCCCCAATGACTGCTGCTATGTTTGCATCTACTGCTAAAGCACGTGCATCAGAAGCAAGTAACAGCGCAGTTGTTCATCCGGGTGAACTTGATGAATACTACGGTTTCTGGTCAGGCGGCCATTCAGGTGAAGTACGTATTATGGGTATTCCATCAATGCGTGAATTGATGCGTATTCCAGTATTTAATACCGATTCTGCGACAGGTTGGGGTTTAACTGACGAATCTAAGCGTATTAAAGGTGATAGCGCTGATCTTATGATGGGTGATTCTCATCATCCTCATATGAGTATGACTGACGGCCGTTACAACGGTAAGTATGTCTTTATTAATGATAAAGCAAACTCTCGTGTTGCGCGTATTCGTTGTAATGTGATGAAGTGTGACAAAATGCTTACCGTTCCAAATGTACAAGCTGTACATGGTTTACGCGTTCAAAAAGTACCACACACTAAATACGTTATTTGTAACGGTGAATTCGAAATTCCAATGAACAATGACGGTAAAGCGGGCATGAAAGATGTTAGCACTTACCGTTCAATATTTAGCGTTATTGATGCTGAAAAAATGGAAATTGCTTTTCAAGTAATGGTTGATGGTAACTTAGATAATACTGATGCTGATTACGATGGTAAATACTTCGCTTCAACGTGTTATAACTCAGAAATGGGTATGAACTTAGGTGAAATGATTGGCGCTGAACGTGACCATGTTGTGGTATTTAACCTAGCACGTTGTGAAGCTGCTGTTAAAGCAGGCAAATTCAAAACATACAATGGCAATAATGTTCCAGTACTAGATGGCCGTAAAGGCTCTCAATTAACGCGTTATGTTCCAGTACCTAAATCTCCACATGGCATGAATACTTCACCAGACGGTAAGTACTTCGTAGCAAATGGTAAGTTATCTCCAACGGTTTCAATCATTGCTATTGATAAGCTAGATGACTTGTTTAACGATAAAATTAAGCCGCGTGATACTGTTGTAGGTGAGCCAGAGTTAGGTTTAGGGCCGCTTCATACCGCGTTTGATGGTAAAGGTTATGCTTATACAACGTTATTCTTAGATAGCCAAATTGCTAAGTGGAATATTGAAGAAGCCATTCAAGCGTACCAAGGTAAAAAAGTTAACTACATACGTCAAAAACTTGATGTGCATTATCAACCAGGCCACAACGGTACTTCGTCAGGTGAAACACGTGATGCAGACGGTAAATGGTTAGTATCACTATGTAAGTTCTCTAAAGATAGATTCTTACCTGTTGGTCCATTGAAACCAGAAAATGATCAATTAATTGATATCTCTGGTGATGAAATGAAGCTTGTCCATGATGGACCTACGTATGCAGAACCACATGACGGTACTATTATCCACCGTAGCAAAGTTAAGCCTGATAAAGTTTGGTCACGCGATGACTCAATTTTTGCTGAAACCTTAGCTATAGCGAAACGCGATGGTGTTGATACCATGAGTGACAACAAGGTTATTCGTGACAAGAAAGATCCTAAGAAGGTTCGTGTTTACATGACCTCAGTTGCACCAACATATGGTATGGAGTCTTTCAATGTTAAATTAGGTGATGAAGTAACCGTTATTGTAACCAACCTTGACCAAGTAGAAGATGTAACGCATGGTTTCTGTATGACTAACCATGGCGTACAAATGGAAATTGGTCCACAACAGACGGCTTCTATTACCTTTACAGCGAATAAGCCTGGTGTTCAGTGGTATTACTGTAACTGGTTCTGTCATGCTCTACATATGGAAATGCGTGGTCGCATGTTCGTTGAAGCATAAATTCGTCATGAACATAATTTATGCTGCATTGTCAGCAATATTTGTCCAATCTAGCTTTTTATAGCTAAAGGCTTTAATAAGCTCAGGGACTCATATTTTGACAGCTTTGCCTAAATCCCGTTCATTTAGAATGGGTTATAAGTAAATAGAAGCATAGCGTTATGAAATTTTTAAAGCTCAATATCGAAAGGTATTGAGCTTTTTTGCTTTTATTTCATCGGTTAATTAGTATGTTGTAATCATAATAAAAATAACAAAGAGCGTTTAATAATGAAACTTCCTCAAGTTGGCCCGGCATTTTTAGTCACTGCGGCCTTTATTGGTCCTGGCACGGTTATTACCGCCTCAATAGCAGGTGCAAATTATGGTTTTGCTTTGTTATGGGCATTATTGTTTTCAGTTATCGCAACGCTAATTTTGCAGGAGATGACGGCGCGTTTAGGTATTGTTACCCAGCAAGGTTTAGGAGAAAACATTCGCCAAGCCTGTAAGACGCCTTTGTTGCGTGGTTTAGCGATAGTGTTAGTGTTGTCTGCTATTGTAATCGGCAATGGCGCATATCAAAGTGGTAATATTTCTGGCGCAAGTTTAGGGCTTGTTAGCATTGTTGAAAACCTAGGCTCAGAAGTACCTTTTGCTCAAACACTTTTTCCATTGTTAATTGGTATTGTTGCCTTTTTTCTTTTAATTTCAGGTAGCTATAAACTTATTGAGAAAGCACTTGTTCTTTTAGTCGCAGTGATGAGTTTAGCTTTTATCATCACGTTTATATTAACTAAGCCTGACCTTGCTGTTTTGTTTTCTGGCTTAATTAAGCCAATCATTCCTGATGGTGCGACATTAACAGTCATCGCACTTATTGGTACCACTGTTGTTCCTTATAACCTATTTTTACACGCTGCTAGTGTTAGTAAAAAGTGGCAATCGGCAACACAACTTCCTGAAGCAAGAAAAGATTTATATATTTCCATCCCACTTGGTGGTTTGATTTCAATGGCAATCTTATCAACAGCGGCGACAGAATTTTTTGGTCAGCAGGTCTCCATAACCTCTGCTGCTGATATAGCACCCTCATTGCAGCCATTGTTCGGTGATATGGCGAGTATTTTTATTGGTATTGGACTATTTGCAGCAGGTATTTCTTCAGCGGTTACCGCGCCCTTAGCAGCCGCTTTTGCCTTGAGTGGCATATTAGATTTAAACAAAAACTTACACTCAAACAGTTTCAAAGCTATTTGGATAACCGTACTGTTTTTAGGAATACTCGGGGCGAGTTTAGGTTATAAGCCTATAGTGATTATTTGGTTTGCCCAAGTAGCTAATGGCATTCTACTACCGATAGTAACCGTCTTTTTGTTGTGGATCATGAATACTAAAACCTTGGGAAGTTATAGAAATAATCTATGGCAAAATAGTTTAGGCTTGGTGGTTGTGTTGGTGTCATTAATGTTAAGTGCTAGAAGTCTGCTATCTGCATTTGGTTTTTTGTAAGTCACTATTGTTCGCTTTTTTAATTAAGATCAACAGAAAAATAGTTAAAAATGTTATGCTGTTGCCACATTAAAACTCAGTGAAGATATTTCCTTGTTATTTACGAATTTTAAACAAACTTTGCTACTAACATTCTTCATTTTTATCGGTAGTAGTAGCCAAACTGTATTTGCTGAAGATTATTTCGTTTCACCCTCTGACGATCTTCAAAAAGTGCTCGATGCTAGCCAAGATGGCGATACGGTTGTGCTAGATGCAGGCCGGTATTTGGGCAACTTTATTGTTAACACTCAAATTACCTTACGTGGTAGCCGTGAGGACGGGGGCTCAGGCAGCATTATTGATGCCCAAGGTAATGGGCATGCACTTATTCTCAAAAACTCTCATATCACGATTGATAATCTAACTATCATTAATTGGGGTGATGATCTTACTGAGCAAAACGCTGGTATTTATTCTAATGAAAAAGTGTCAGGTGAAAGGGCTGTTGGTTTAACCATTAAAAATAATACTTTATCAGGAGATGGTTTCGGCATTTGGCTTAATCATGTTACTCAAGCAAAGGTGTTTAACAACAAGGTTAAAGGTAATTTATCACTGCGCTCAGCAGATAGAGGAAACGGTATTCAAGTGGCTAATGTAACACATAGTCATGTTTATAATAATGAAGTCTCTGAAATACGTGATGGTATTTATGTTATTTCTAGTCAGAATAACTTGATAGAAAACAACACTATGCACGACCTGCGCTATGGTATTCATTACATGTACTCTTATGATAATACCGTAAAAGACAATACCGCATTCAATACACGTGCTGGTTATGCCTTAATGAGCTCACGCCGCTTGACTATTACCGGCAATAAAACCACCGACAGTGAAGATTATGGTTTTCTATTAAATTTTATTACTCAATCTACCTTTACCAATAATCACATAAAAAATGTGTGGACTAAGCCTGAAAACAAAGTGCTAGGGCGTGATGGCAAAGGTTTGTTTGTTTATAATTCTGGCTTTAATACGCTCGAAAATAATATTGTTGATACCGCTGAAATAGGTATTCATTTAACGGCGGGATCGAAAAATATCAAGATTTACGGGAATAGCTTTATTAATAATCCTACTCAAGTGAAGTATGTATCGAATACGAAACAAGAATGGAGTGTGGATGGAAGAGGCAATTATTGGAGCAATTATCTTGGTTGGGATATGGACAATAACGGCATAGGTGACGCTATTTTTGAGCCTAATGACGGCATTGACAAATTAGTGTGGCAGTATCCAGAAATGAAAATGATCATGGATAGCCCTGCTATTTTGATTTTACGTTGGGTACAAAAGCAATTTCCAGTGTTAAAGCCACCGGGGGTGAAAGACAGCTTCCCGTTAATGGCACCTCATTTTATTCAAACTAATATCGATAAAAAACAAGCATCGCTAGCTAAAGCAGAGTCTTTGCAGGAAGAACAATTATGAATACCCCGTTAGTCTCATTGAATGAGGCAGGAAAAACCTATGGACAACTAGATGCGTTAAGCGCAATGACAATGTCGCTCAATGAAGGTGAAGTGCTCGGTTTATTTGGCCACAATGGCGCTGGAAAAACCACTATGATGAAGTTGATCCTTGGCGTGATATCACCAAGTCATGGCGAGGTAGAGGTCATGGGCATGGCGCCTGATTCTAAGGAAGCGTGGCATTGTCGCAGTAAAGTGGGTTATTTACCTGAAAATGTCAGCTTTTACGAGCAACTCACTGGGTTAGAAGTATTAACTTATTTTGCCAAGTTAAAAGGCTTTAATAAAAAGCAAGCAATCGACTTACTCGAGCAAGTGGGCATTACTCATGCGATGAGAAGACAAGTTAAAACCTACTCAAAAGGCATGCGTCAACGTCTTGGTTTAGCACAGGCCTTTATTGGAGAGCCAAAATTACTATTGCTTGATGAGCCAACTGTTGGTTTAGATCCTATTGCCACACGTGATTTTTACCAAACGGTTGATCAATTAAAATCAAATGGCTCAAGCGTTATTTTATGCTCGCATGTGTTGCCAGGTGTTGAGCAGCATATTGATCGCGCAATGATTTTATCTTCTGGAAAGCTATTAGCCATGGGCACTCTGAGTGAGTTACGTCAACAAGCGGCTTTACCTGTGGTGATTAAACCTTCAGGCTTAAATGGCGCGGTTGCTCAAGATTCAAAACTCAATAGTTTTATAACGAGTAGGTGTCAAAACACGCTCATGGTACCTGAACAAGAAAAACTTAGCGTGTTAAAGCAGCTGCTGAGCTTAAATGGTTTAGATGATATTCATGTTGAGTCAGCCAATTTAGAACAAGTGTATCAGCACTTTCTTTTACAGCATGAGCAAGCACAGCAGGTTAATGAGGAGCAAGGCTAATGAAACAAATATTAACCGTTGCTAATAAAGAATTTCATGATGGTTTGCGTAACCGTTGGTTAGTTTCAATAACACTTATTTTTGCGTTACTCTCCATTGGTCTAACGTATTTTGGCGCCGCAGCATCAGGTGCGGTTGGGGTAACTTCACTGTCAACTACCGTGGCAAGTTTGGCAAGTTTAGCCGTTTTTCTAATTCCGCTTATTGCTTTGTTACTCAGTTATGACAGTTTTGTCGGCGAGCAAGAAAGCGGCACTTTATTGTTGCTGCTGACTTATCCATTAAGTAAGAGCCAATTATTGATAGGTAAATTTATTGGCCAAGGAGGGATTATTTCGCTTGCAACTTTACTCGGTTTTGGCGCTTCTGCACTGCTGTTATATTTTCAACTGGGTGATACTGGTATTCTCAGTGCATTTGGATTATTCATTCTTAGTGCTATTTTATTAGGCTTAAGTTTTACTGCTATTTCATACTTGATAAGCTTATCAGTAAGTGAAAAATCAAAAGCTGCAGGCTTTGCGTTAATCACTTGGTTTTTATTTGCCTTAGCCTTTGATCTTGCTTTGCTTGCCTTACTGGTAGGGGTTGAAGAAGGCGTAACCCAGCAAGGATTAACGCAACTTATGATGCTTAATCCAACCGACATATTTCGCTTGGTGAACCTCGCCGGCTTAGACAGTAGCGATGTAAATGGCGCATTAGCCGTTGCTATTAATGCCAGCTTATCGCAAACCCAGCTTATTTCAGCTTTAGTCGCTTGGGTAGTTTTACCGCTAACCTTAGCTATTTTCATTTTTAAAAAGAAGAAACTCTAACCATGAAACCTTATAAATTATTAGCGTTAATTATCGCTATTACTCTCCTAACTATGTCTTTAATTTCCTGCTCAGATAAATCGGAGCAACAACAAGTATTGCATCAAGCCGTTGCCATGGAGTCAGGTGATGAATGTCATTTATGTGGCATGCTTATTACCCGTTTTGATGGCCCTAAAGGTGAAGCTTTTCGCAAAGAAACCGGGAAACAAGTTTTTAAGTTTTGCTCAACACGTGATTTATTTAGCTACTATTTAGATCCTGAAAATAAGCGTAACGTCGCCCAAATGCTAGTGCATGACATGAGTAAAATGCCGTGGGGAAGTGACAGTATTGATGATAAATATTTTATCGATGCTAAAAGTGCTTGGTATGTTGCAGGCTCAGAAAAAACAGGTGCCATGGGACAAACACTGGCAAGCTTTAGTCAACAAAGTGATGCGACAGCCTTTGCCAAAGAGTTTGGCGGTCAAGTTATAAACTTTAATGACATCAATTTACAAATCTTAATGTAATAATATAAGCTGGATTATACTATTCAACTTTGGACTAGACCTAATCATACAACTGATTAGGTCAACAATGAGCCTATAGTTGACGTAACCACTTGAAAAGCTTAATGTCAGTATAGAGTGATAAGCTGCCCCTAAAAATAAGAATTAAATGGACTTGAACTATGTTTAGTCGTAAGACAATTTGGTTTTTAATTTTTATCTTAGTTATATCATTATTTCTCTTTAACATTAATACAGTTAAAGTCGAACTCTTCTCTAATAATACCGTCATACAGAGTCCTTCCCCTGAAAATAATAAGCAAATAATAGAGCCTCTTACTAAAAGTTCTCAACAACCCAAAGCGGTACTAGTTGAGGAGGCATCTAATGAGGGTTATATTGTTGAGTGTTCACAGGAATCATTTGTTGAGGAAGAAGGATATATTGAAGCTCAACAGCAATATCTCCAATCATTGTTTAACTCCACCTCACAAGATAGACAATTAGAATATGTTTTATTTGCTCAATTACCTTCAGATAAATCTAGGCTTGAATTGTTACTTGAATATAATGATAAATTTCCTAATAACTCATTAGCTTTAATGGAAGCTGTTTCTTTATGTGCTAATACTTCAAATAGTAAATGCAATAAGAGCTTAATAGATCTGGCTATTGCTTCAGATAAAGATAATGGTGCAATGTGGCTGCACTCAGCTATATTTTTTGCTTCGCAAAATGATGACGATGGTGTTTTAACTTCAATATCTGGACTTATCAAAACCCCTTTCTTTAATGAAAAATATGGTGAAAGGATCAAGCTATTCGCACAAGCTGTAGAGGGTGGAGGAGCATATGATTTCCACACTAATATAGTTGGTGGTATAGGTATTGAATCTGCAAGGTCTATAGGGTTTACGCATATTTTTAACTGGTGCAAAGAAGGAGGAGCAATAACAAAAACAAATGCATGTTTAAAGTTAGGGCGTAACCTAGAAAAAAGAAGTAAGACTGTAATAAACCAAGTAATAGGAATGAGCATACAAAAACTCATACATAAAGCTGAAGGCAATCTTGAATTAGAACAATCGCTTGAAAAAGCAAGTAAAAGACTTCTGAATCCTTTAAACAGTATAGAGTTCCGCAAAGCTTCATCCTTGATGTTCAATAATGAAAAATTATTACATCATTGGTTGGATAATTTTGATTTGATTGGTGAAGTTGAATCTGCGGAAGTATTAATTGAAGAAGCTATTTATATTTCTCAAGAGAAAGGTACAAATCTTTGTAAAACTAGTGAATTGCAATAACCACTATTGGCACTCAACGGCCTGACAGCGTTTGTAATGGACGCAATAATTAACGTCTTGATGAAAAACTAATCCTATCTACTTTTAGCGCAATAAACTTTAACTAAATTATTACCCTAATGTCTGCAATGTCGGAAAAACAGCTCTTTTCTTAACTTAACAATTACGTATAAATTGCCAGTTTATACAAAACTTTATTTTTAATTTTTAAGCTCAAACTCTGACTAATCCACTTTAATGCAGTGCTTGGCTTAGTTTTTTAACTGGCTAGGTGATAAGCTCTGCTTTAGCTACATTGACATCTTGCTCCCATAATTCACTGATAGACTCAGTGGCTTTTATGGGATCACCGCTTGTCCAAAACTCAATCACCCCCTCAACATCTGATATCTTCTTCAAGTCATTGTGATGCAATTGTCTCTTCACTTGCATGGCGACAGGCGTCGCTGTATCTATAACATTTGCTTCTTTCCCCACGACACGGTCAATGGTAGATCTTAGAAAAGAAAAGTGAGTACAACCAAGCACTATTTGATCACAACCTTTCGATAATAAGGGTTGGATATATTGCTCAGCAATTTCAAGAGCCTGTTTATTATCATGGTTAAGGCTTTCCACTAAAGATACAAATTTTGGGCAAGCTTTGGTTTCTATGTTTACTTTTTGGATATGCTTAGATTTAAGTAATTGAAAAGAAGCACTCTCTAAGGTTTGCTCTGTTGCGAGAACACCGATAACCCCAGTTTTACTTTGCAACGCTGCTGGTTTTATCGCTGGTTCAACGCCGATAATTGGAATCGAGAATTTTGAGCGTAAGTCACTTATTGAGTTAACGGTTGCGGTATTACAAGCCATAACAACGATTTTACAATCTTGCTTAATTAGAAAGTTAACAATATCTTCAGAGCGTTGATTGATTGTCTTTTGGGGTTTATTGCCATAAGGTGAAAACTCTATATCGGCAAAATACACTAAATTTTCATCAGGAAGGAGCTGCTTGATAGCCCGAGCAATTGAAAGCCCACCAACTCCAGAGTCAAATATTCCTATTGATTTTTTTCTTTTCATTACACTATTTAGCTTTGGCTTATAAAGATGAGTATTCAGCGGTATAGTATACTTTTTATCGCTAATGTCATCAAAGGGAACTAAAGATTGGAGAACTTTGAGTTAATGCTTACTGTAAACGGCTGGTATTAATAGACTTGGTTTTACCGGCTTGATAGTCTAGAGGTAGAATTATTATCCATTTGTTAATTATCCACACTTAATCATGATCAAAACCTTAGCCGTTTTTTCTTTACTATTTTTTCTTAATGCTTGTTCAAGCAATGACAGCGCGGGTGTTGTTTATCATGATCGTTTTGATTTTTCGACGGTTAAGAATTATAGCCTTTATGATCGAAACTCAGCGTTTACAGACACGCAAAGTTTATTAGATTCTCGCCGTAATGCGATTGAAATTGCCATTGAACGCACTATGGCTAAAAATAATTTTAGTTATGCAGAACTCGAACAAGCAGATATTATTGTGACTTATCATATTCTCAATGGTAAAAAGTCTGATTATTCAAATTACAATAAAGTGGTGCACTTTTGTCAGCATTGTTTACGTGCTACAGCATGGAAAACAGGCAATAAATATTCAACCGCTGTTCATGGCAGCCTGATCCTAGATTTGATTGATCCTAAAAAGAAACGGTCGGTATGGCGTAGTGTTTACCCATTAGCATTGAAAGAGAAAGACAATAGTGCTGAAACTAATGACAAAATTAACCAAGCGGTTGCGGTTATGCTAGCTCAATACCCAAAAAATAATGCGTTGGGTAAGCAAGTTAACTAATGTTTTATCGTAGCGCTTTTAAGTGGTTATTTATTACGGTCATTGTTTTAGTGGGCTTTTTAGTGGTGCTATTATTTTTAGGGTATTTATTAAAGGAAAATGAAGTCATAACGACTAAACTGAAGACGAAATTAGATCACGAAGCACGCCAACAACAAGCCAAAGAAGCGCGTAAAAGTGAGCCCTTTTATAATATAAAAGTACCACTAACCGCGACTGAAAAATCGCAACAGAAAATCATAGCAGATAACCAAAGTTGCCAAATGGATAACCAATGTTTTTTAGTGCATACCGATAGCCAAGCTCTTGGTTGTATTGTCTCTGTTAATACCAAAGGGGCTGCTATTCTTATCAGGGTAGGGGCACAAAATAAGCCGTTGAATACCCGTAACGAGTATTCTGCTCAAGCGCAATGCCAACTTGAATATTCAAAACAAGGTGAACTGTTGGCGCAGTGTGTGCAAAATCGCTGTACATTTTAGTGTGCTTTTACATAGCGGTTAGCCGTTAAAAAATATTCAAAACACTATTCAAGGCGCAATTCACTGTTTATAATACCGTCCGTTTAATTTATATCAAACGGATTGATTAATTTCACTTTCAAATACTGCAAATAGAGAAAATATATATGAATTTCCCCACAGATGAAACAGGTCAAGTGCTCGCTGAAATGCAGCAAGCAGGAATAGACCTAAGTGTCACTCATGACGTGGTGTTTTTTCACTTATTTGAACAACAATCTCAAGCACAGGCAATGGCTGATCATATTAAGAAAACGATGCCTGCAATTAAAGTAAGTGTTCATGAAGATGAAACACCAAACGTTTGGGATGTAGACTGTACGCTTGCTATGCAACCAAGTTATGAAGCGATAGTCAAACAAGAAGCAGAATTTGAGTCCCTAGCAGCAAAATTCTCAGGTTATAATGATGGTTGGGGAATAGAAGCTTAAGTGCCTACCTAAGCTCATTTAATATTAAGTTTATGCTGTCTTTTACTCTTAAAAAATACAAAGTTTATCTCACTATAGCTGCCGAATCTATTGTCCTGTCACTCTGTCGACGTGATAGTAAAATGTTCAACCGTTGTCGTCGTTTTTTTAGTCTTAAAATTGTCAAAAATGCAGGGGCTACGGTGAATCTAACCGGCATTATTGATGACGATACTGATATTTTAATCGCCAATCATCAAAGTATGACGGATATTTTTGTGTTAGAAGAAGTCATTGGTAATGATGTCCGTTTTGTTGGCCGCACTGGCATTATGGATAAATGGCCGGTTTCTCGTATTGTTGATTTAGTTGGCCACATTACTGTCGATCAACAAGACAGAAGAGCTATCATTAAATTGCTTAAAGATATTAAAGGCTGTAAAGGCAAAAAGGTTATTATTTTTCCCGAAGGTACTCGTTCACAATCAGGTAAAATTGAAGCGTTTGAAGGTGGTACTAAGGTGGTTGTTGAAAAGCTAAAGCTTAAGGCGCAACCAGTAGTGATCAAGAATATTTTGTCTGTTTACAATGAGTCGGCCAAAACCGCTAAAAGTGGTGTTATCGAAGTGGAAGCTTTACCCGCGATAACGATTGAAGAAGGCTGGTATGAGAAAACCTATCAAGAGATGAGTAATACCTTTGCCCAACAGAAGCAGCCTTTAGAGAAGTGTTAGTTCAACCTAACTCAGGCTATTTATCTTTTTCGCTAATATGGAATGCTGGTAACGATACTCGCCAATAAATTGCAGCAAGCCTAAGTAATAGCGCGCCTAAAACAGCAGCTATGGTTGCTTCGTTCTCTGACCATGAAAGATAACGCAAGCCGACAAATAACCCACCACCTAACATTGCCGCTAAGGCATAAATTTCTTGTCGTAAAATCATTGGAATAACATTACATAATACATCGCGGATCATACCGCCAGCGACACCTGTAATGGTTCCCATGACAATGGCTACGGAAAAAGGTGCGCCTAAAGACAGAGACTTCTGTGTTCCCACCACAGCAAATAAGGCTAAACCGAAAGCATCAGCAATTAATAAAAAACGCTTAGGGATTCGCTTGGGTTGGCGAACTAAAATGATAGTGAGCAGCGCGGTAATTAAAATAACATAAAGGTAATAGGGCTGAACTACCCAAAATACAGGCGCTTGTAAAATAACATCGCGAATTGTACCGCCACCGATCGCGGTGACAGCAGCAAGTACTACGACACCAAAGGGATCTAATTTATATCGACCTGCCATTAATGCCCCCGAAAGGGCAAATACTATGATGCCAAAAAGATCTAGCCAGTATAAAAGCTCACTCATACTCGGTTCTATAATGCGTTTTTAATGAGAATGTGCATTGCTATCAACAGGAAGTTTGGCAGCAACCCAGCCATTCATATCACCGGTTAAATGACGTAAATCACTAAAACCATTTTTAGCAAGAATAGCTTCTGCGATACCTGCACGGCGGCCAGAGCGACAATAAACCACTACCGTGCTGTTTTTGTATTGTGTTAACTGACTTAAGCTCTCTTCAACTTTATCGTGGCTAATGTTAATGGCACCAGCAATATGACCATGCTGATATTCACCTTCAGAGCGAACATCGAGTACGACAAGGTTTTCAGCGCCTTTATCCAGTGCAGTGAGTAACTCTTGCTGTGATATTTTGGCTGTTTCACCAGCAAAAACGGCAAGGGTAAATAAACTCAGTATTAGGGTAAATAGACTTTTGATTTTAAGCATGATTGATTCTCAAATAGTGTTGTTGAAGCGTATGCATTTGCGTCAGTTTACAATACATCTTAGCTATTTACTATATATTAGCAATAACTAATTCAATGCTGGTAGCGGTTAGTAGTATGACTAAGAGACTAAACCAGACTAGATAATTTACTTTACTATTGGCATGAATAATATCGGTGATTTGAGGCTGTCTGGCTAAATCGTTAAAGCTAGTTTTTCGAAGTTTATTGCTTGTGCCATTGCTATTGGAATACATGGCTACTCCACCAAGCTTAACCTCTAAAGACAGTGCTAATAGTAATAAGGCAATATCATTATCGAGCTGAAAAAAATGCTTCTTGCTTAATCGCCAAAAGAGTAGGAAGTTTTTACCTAGGCTGGTAAAAAGCATTAACATGGAAAATATTCTCACCGGTAACCATTGTAGTAGATTAACGATTAATTTACTGTGCAATCCAAAATGACTAAACCTTTCCAGTTTACTATTCCAGCAATAATGCATTTCTAGTAGTAACCTATAGGAAATTGCGGCAAGTGGCCCTGCAAGTAAAAAAATTACAGCGACGCTATAGCCTTGTTGTATGGTGCGCAACAGCTTCATTTCGATGGCTGCCTTGCTTAATCCTAGGCTTGATAAAGGCTCAGTTTCTCTTAGTAGCAAAGGTTTTAGTGTTTGTTTAGCAAGGTAGTTTTGTTTAGCGACTAGGGCTTGTGCGATGGTTTTATTTACGCTGGATAAGCCAAAACTACCGATGGCAAGGTAGAGCAAAAAAAACTGCCATAAAAAATCTACCTCAATAAAGGCCTCAAACAACCATAAAATCAGCGTGATGGGCGTTAAGGTGATTAAAATGGCCACCAAACCAGCGATGGTTTGTTGCTGTGGGCTGTTTTGAGGTTTATTGACTTTGTCACTGAGCCTTTGACAATAAAATTGGAATAATCGTAAAGGCTCATGATGAGTAAAATGACTAATAACCCCTTTACTGATCATCGCAGTGAGCAAAATCAGTAATTGATAACTAAAAGGCGAAAGGGCAGGGAAATCAGTCATTATATAAGTATGTTAAGTATTAACTTAGCGTTTTACCTTTTAGCTCGTTGAGCATATTAATCACTAATTGTGATGAGTTAACAGAAGCGGTTTCTAAGTACTCATCAAATGAGGTTGGCGATTCTTTGCCAGCGATATCAGAAAGTGAACGGATAATAACAAAGGGCACGGTAAATTGATGACAAGTATGGGCAATGGCTGCACCTTCCATCTCTACTGCCGCCATGGTTGGGAAATTAGCGCGCGCCTTAGCAATATCGTCATCTTTGGTCATAAAGGTATCACCTGTGGTGATCAAACCGAGCATAGCGTGAATATTTTCTAGCTTATTTATACCGGCTTGTGCGGCTTCAACTAAAGCAGTATCTGGAATATAAGCTGCGGGGTTTGCTGGTAGCTGCCCAATTTCATAGCCAAACGCGGTAACATCCACATCGTGATATCGTACTTCGGAGCTAACCACTATATCACCCACTTTTAGGCTAGCATCAAACCCGCCAGCAGATCCGGTATTTACCACATAATCGGGTTGAAATTTATCAATGAGTATGGCTGTTGCTAAGGCCGCAGCAACCTTACCAATGCCTGATTGCACAATAACGACATCATTGCCGTCAAGTTGCCCTTGGTAAAAGGTATAACCTGCGTGAGTGCTTGTTTCACAGTTGTTTAATTTTGCTTTTAAAATAGCAACTTCTGGCTCCATAGCGCCAATAATGCCTGCTTTCATTTTATTCTCAGTAATTTACGTTAATTGGGAGGATTATAACTTGAAAGTCATGCTGTTATAAAGCAAGAAAGGGTATTGACCTCACCGTGGTTAATACCCTTTTAGCTAAATTGCGGTAAAATTAATGAGGCAGTGCCGCGACATTTTGCCCTGATAGTTGCGGCGTTAGTTGTGGTGATAACTCTGCTTTAGCAGCGGAAGGTGTTAAAGCGCCAGTATTTCTTGGTCTTGCTTTTACTAACGGTGCAGGGATCACCTTGCCTTTTACTTTAGGTAGTGGTGAGCGGTTACCTAACAAACGAGAATGAATACAAGCTCTGATTTCATCTAAGGTGTAATTTGCTTTTACCTTGATACGAAGATGCGGAATAGCAGCGGCTTCAAGTGCGCCACTAACAAACCAATCTTTCTTGATTTTGTAACCCTTGCCTTGGGTGTCAACTAAATCAATAGCACCCAATAATTTCATAGAATTGCGTTCGCAAATAACAAAATCTAAATACTTACCTTCAGCATTGTTTGCTGCACTTTGACTTGCTCGACTAGAAACACCATTACGGATAGTTACTATGTCGGCCAGCTTTACTCGGTTTAGAATGCGATATTTATTGCCCATAGCCTGCTCGACTAAATTTTGGAAGTTTTTTTCTGCGGGAGTAAAGACTGAAGCTTTGCTGTCAAAAGGAAAGGGAAAGCTGTTGTCATTTAAACGACTTGCTAAGACACCAACAATGACAATTAGGCTGATTAAAGCAAATAAAATAAGTTCCATAAACATCTCCGGCAATTCAAGTTCTTGACGCTTTTTTGACGATTATCAGTAAAGCGTATATTTAGAATTAATTAAGCAGAATTTGTGCCAAAGCACTCAAGGAATTATGTATTTGTTCAGAATTGAATATCTAAGCCTTGAAGAGGAGCGTCCACGCTAATAATGGCTTATTGCTAGCGTGGCTTTTAAGGAGTAACTATTAACTCGCGTTTGGGTATTTCTCTTTTAATGCCGTATATAATTGTTGTTGAAAATCATCAGCGCTAGCATCAAGTTCATTCACTAAATTTGCTAATACTTCGTTATCTTCTTCTCCGTGCCAAATTTTAATATAGCTGCCATCTTTGTAGCCATGATCTTGACGGAAAAAGTTAAGGGTATTTTTACCAACGTATTGGCGAAATAACTCATCTAAATCCATATTCATTAAGGACATGCAATCTGCTAATGCTTTTGCGTCAAACGCTCTGTGAGTGACAGCGGCAGAAGCTAAGTTTTCAAGCGCTATTTTAAAGTCATCTTCAGCTGTACCTTGATGAAGCTCTTTGGCCAGTGCACGAGATATTTGCTCAACACTATCGCCAGTCATTAATCGCAAACTTAAGCCAAAGTGAAAAATATCGACTAATTCTAATTGTACTTGAGCAACGTCAATTTCTTGGTGCTTCCACCATTTCCAACCATGATGATCAAGCATTTCAGCACATTCCACCCAAATAGCGCGATACCATTCATAGCCATTGTCACGCCAAGTTTCGCTGACTCGACTGTTCATGGCATCTTGCATGGTTAGCATCTGATTAATTTGCTTTTGTGCAATTGAAAGGGCGGTAGATAATTGTTCGCTCATTTTATTCTCTGATAATTTAATATGGACTCGGTTATTTTGCCTAAGCTTGGCTAGTCTGACAAGTGTTTGCTGTGATTTGGTATCGATTAACTTTGACTAAATAATTTCTTCCTTACCATGGCGCGATAATCCTTTGGCGTTAAGGTTAAATTTTGCTTAAATAAACGGGTTAAGTGTCCTTGATCATAGTAGCCAACATGATAGGCAATTTCTTGAATGGTTAAGTTACTTGATGCCAGTAAATCTTTGGCTGTTTCTATACGTAATTGTTGCCAATATTCGGTAGCTCTAATGCCGGTTGCCGTTTTAAATCGGCGAGTAAAAGATCGTTGGCTTAAGCCAAACTGCTCTGCCAATTCAGCTAAGCTAATATCACTATTTAAATTAGTTTGTAACCAAAATTGAATTTGGGCAATTAGCTCGTCAGCGTGTCTATCTACGGCACCCTCTAAATAACGTTGCTCTTCGTAAGGCTTTCTAATTTCATGAGAAAAATTACGCTCAACATTTTGGGCGGCGGCTCGCCCATAAGTTTGACTAATAAGATGGACAATAATATCGGCTAAAGCATTTAAACTTGCGGCACAATAAATACGATCAGACTGGGTGATAAAAAAATCAGGTTTGAGCTCAACTTTTGGGTAATCACGTTTGAACTGTTCAACATAATGCCAATGGGTGGTGGCACTATGATCATCAAGTAAGCCAGATTCAGCTAAAAAACAAACGCCTGTACCGACAGCAAGTAAGGTTGAGCCTTGTTGCCAACAATGTTTTAACCAGTTAATTAATTTTCTATGTTGTTTTAACACAGGTCTTGGGTTACGCCACAGACTCGGCACTAAAATAATATCTGGCAGGTAATTTTCATCGGCTGCTAAATTGTCAAGCGCCACATCAGGTAAAAACTGTATGCCAGCCCGAGATTTAACCGCCTTATTTTCTTGGCTAACTAACTGAGTCTGCAATTTTATCGTTGTCTTATCATAACGACGCGCGAAGGCTTCACCGGCTAATAGCATTTCTAATGGCAAAGTTAACCCTGTGGCAAGCACATGTTGATAAATCACTAAACTCACCTGGAGTTGATTAATATCTTGGTTGATATTTTTGTTTTTTGGCATGTTTACACTAAAATAAAAAATATTTGGCTATTATGGCATATTTTCTGGCCGTTTATGCTTATTATTTTTTAATGCTTAACTATAAACTAGCGATATTAGATTTATTGTTTGATATTTAATTAGGTTTTTTACATGACATCATTACCTGTAGTTATTGGCATGGGTGGTATTAATGCCGCTGGCCGTACATCATTTCACCAAGGCTTTCGTCGCATCGTTATTGATAAAATTAATGCACAGGCGCGCCAAGAAACGTTTATAGGTTTAGCCAGTTTAATGAAGTTGGTTTCGTTAAAAGATGGCCAATTAATTGATCGTCAAGGTGAAGTGGTTGCTGCAAATGAAGTCGAAGCCAAGTTTGGTCAAGAAGTTCTTGATGGTACGTTAATTAGAAAAATTGAAAAAAATCATTTTGATGTTGATGCCACCCACTGGCATCAAAAAATGCATGTTCGTCCTATCGATAAAAATATTTGTTTTGAGTTACGCGCAAAAGAATTACCTCACCCTTTACCGCATGCGTGGCAGGTAACTGATTTAGGCGATGGTAGAGTGAGTGTTGAAATTCCTGAGCACTTAACTATTTCTCATGATGCTTATCGTGACAACCCGATAAAAGCGGCGGGACAACTACCAACAGGCTTTGAGCCAGGTGCGCTGTATAATAGCCGTTATCAACCGCGTGGTTTGCAGGCGACCATTTTTGCAGCTACCGACGCTATCCGCTCAACCGGCATAGAATGGGATACTATTCTCGATAAAATTAGCCCAGATGAAGTGGGTACTTACTCAGCCTCAGTTGCAGGACAAATGCAGCAAGAAGGTTTAGGTGGTTTATTAAAAAGTCGTTTAGCGGGCTCGCGCGTTAGCACCAAACAGTTGGCATTAGGACTGAACACCATGTCGACAGACTTTATCAATGCATATGTCACTGGTAATGTCGGCACCACTTTTTCTTCCTCAGGAGCCTGTGCCACGTTTTTATATAACTTACGCTCTGCTGTGCAAGATATACAAGCGGGTCGAATTCGTGTTGCGGTCGTCGGTAGTGCCGAAGCGCCAATTACCCCTGAAGTAATAGAAGGGTTTGGTAACATGAGTGCCCTAGCAAATGAAGAAGGGCTGAAAAAATTAGATAAGAGTGATACTGCTGATCATCGTCGTACAAGCCGACCATTTGGTGAAAACTGTGGTTTTACTATTGGTGAAGGCGCACAATTTGTTGTGTTAATGGATGATGCATTAGCGCTAGAGATGGGCGCGAAAGTGATGGCTTCTGTGGCTGATGTTTTTGTTAATGCAGATGGTTTTAAAAAATCTATCACAGCGCCGGGGCCGGGTAATTATATTACCATGGCAAAATCGGTGGCTCTAGCGCAAAAGGTGTTAGGAAAAGAAGCATTGCAAGAGCGAAGCTTTATTCTCGCTCATGGCTCAAGTACCCCGCAAAACCGTGTTACAGAGTCGTTAATTTATGATCGCATCGCCACAAGTTTTGATATTAATAATTGGCCAGTGGCTGCGCCAAAAGCGTTTGTTGGTCATACTATTGGTCCAGCAAGTGGTGATCAAATGGCGATGGCGTTGGGTATTTTTAATGACAAGATCATGCCCGGTGTGACGACCATTGATAAAGTGGCTGATGATGTTCATAGTGATCGATTACACATTGCCACTCAGCACTGGGATTGTGGTGATATGGATGTTGCATTCATCAATTCAAAAGGTTTTGGTGGTAACAATGCCACTGCGGCAGTATTTTCACCGAAAGTAACCTTAGCAATGATGACGAAGCGCTATGGTCAAGAGGCGATGAATGAATATCAACAAAAGCTAGCACTTGTTGAACAAGCGCAAGCCGTTTATCGTGAGCGAGCTAATCAAGGTGAGTTTGATATTATCTACAAATTTGGTGAAGGCTTGCTTGATGAAAATGCCATTGATATTAACGATGACAGTTTAAGCTTTGCTGAATTTAAACATGCAGTAGCGTTACCAACTAATAACCCATTTGCGGATATGGTGTAAAAGCTTAAATTGGCACTGTCTAAATTTTTGAATGTAAAAAGCAGCCTAGGCTGCTTTTTTGTTTTAAATATCATGAACTATTACACATTTTTCAAATGTTTATGCTATAAATACAATTAATGGAGTGTTTGTTAATTACGCTATTTTTATTTTAAGTAATATTCAACAGAGAGTGGAAAATGGAAACATTAATAACAAAGTTGGGTTACCTCACTGCCATTCTAGGCTTTTTATTGTGTGCTTTAGCCGGTGCGATACGAGTTACTGGCATGTTTTACCTGCTAGATTTTGAAGCAATCACCATACTACAAGCAGGGATCGCTCTTATGGTATTTGCTTGTATGGTACGCTTGTATTTTCCTGCCTCCACAAGCTAAATTTAAACACTAACCAACATTAGGGGGTTGTGTTCTGGGGCGCCATTGCCACCATTGTTGCTCACCATCTGTTACCTTAGTTGTTGGTTGCGATTTTTCCTGAGCTCTAGCTTGATAGATATCCCAAGTCACTAAACAATCGGGATTGATAATTTTGACTTCTTTTTGACTGGTATGAAACTCTCCTTTTGGGGCGGTAAACCAGCATGATAAATCGCAGGGTAGAATAAAGTTGGCACCTTTACTTTTTTCATTGGCTGAGAGGTTGTTAGTAGACAGCTCGCTGGTGGATAATTCAATGGTGATGCCTAGCTCACTATCGACACTAATGACTCGCCCGGCAAGTATGTTTTGCTTTAACTGCTCACCTTGAACATTAAAGTAGCTTAAGCCTATTAAGCAGCTTTTGTTCAAGGTGTCTTCTATCCTTTTTAACATTCGTTATTCTCGATTAAACTTAACATGATTAATGAGCCAGCGGTGCTACACCAGTTGCAGGGTTGTCTGCTAACCCCGTATCTCTGGCATGCTCTTCAAAGCTTTTATTTTTCCAAAAGAAAGCGCCCGGCATAGTGGTTGGTATCACTAAAATATAGAATAACGCTCTGCCGATTAGGGCCGTTACACAGTTTAATAGTGCTAGGGCTAACCAAGGCAATAATAGTGTAGTGCTGTTAAAACCTGAAAGCTGTAAGCTAAGCAGGGTGATTGCTGCGATTATATTTAATGTTAGCAAGCTATTACGTAGTAAATAGGTTTTCCCAAATGTGGTGCACTGTACGTAATGCGCCGCGCCGCCTTCGTTATCGCTACGGTTCAAATCATGGTTGTGAATTATTAAACCTAGCGCTTCAATCACCAAACCTAAGGTAAATAGGCTGGCAAATACGAGCATTGCTTTTTCAATGGCGATATCCATAGCAAGCAGGGTACCTAGCACAATAACGCCGGACACTAGTGCGCCTAATGACAGACTATTACCGACAAAAGCGGTGGCAGTTTGGATATGATTCCAAAAAGGTCTGGCTTTAATTTGATAACACTTATTCATGTAAAACAAACCGGCAGCGCCTGAAATTAGCGTAAACAGCCCTGTGCCGGTAACGATGCTTTTTAAAGGTAAGCCTTGGCTTAAGTAAATTAAATCTAAGCCTAAAAGGTGTTGAGCAAAATCAACAACCCAAGCATTACTAGGCAATGAGAATAGCGCTGTTAAGCCGCAACCTGCACTAAACATAGCTAACCCAAAGCCTTCGCGCGCCATGGGTGAATAACGTAAATTATTAAAACCACGATAGAAACGCATTGGTTTGCCAAGGTGAGTGACACTCATCAGTAGCGCAAAACTGGTCATCAACAAGGCAATGATTGTTAAGGGTAAAAATAGCGCAGAATCAACAAAGCGAGTGAATGCTTCCATGCCAAATAATGCGCCAATAAATGGTATCGCAAAGCTGCCTAGAGCTGCTTGGGCGAATAAGGTAAAGAGCACTAAAGGATTTTCACGCGAGTTTAAGCGGGCAAAATTCCAGCTTTTTCTAACTCCTGCTTTTTGATCGATTACTGGTTTATAGTTACCTTGTTTGTCTTTATGATATTTCACTGGCATGCCGTCAGTGCGGGTCATTTCATCAGGTAAGTCTTTCACCTGTTGGAAACGAATATTTGGGTGGGTTATGTCAGGATCAGGAAAACCAGGGATGCTGGTTTTACATTGCTGACGATTTTCAGGGGTATTTTCTATCACGCCAAAATCAAGGGCATTGCCAACACAAGCAGAAACACAAGCAGGTTTTAAACCAACTTCTAAACGGTCAACACACATATTACATTTTGATACCCGACCTTTTACCGGATCAAGTTGTGGCGCATTATACGGGCAAACCCAAGTACAATAACCACAGCCAAAACAGGTTTCAGGATCTTGTAGTACGGCGCCATATTCAGCATGTTTAGTGTAGGCGCGGGTAGGGCAACCTTTCAAACAAACCGGATCATCACAATGGTTACACGCCATGGAAATATTCATACGTTTGTAATCAGGGTATGAGCCGCCTTCTACATACCCGACAGAGCGAAAAGCTAAATGGGCAGGGTTATCATTTTTTTCTGAACAAGCTGATTCGCAGGCATGACAACCAATACAGTTATCCGCGGTGAAGAAAAAACCATGTTGCTTATTACGATTTGGGTTACTGCCCACTTCAGGATTTTCGTTAATAAATAGGGAGCGATTTTTAGGTTTATCAGTAAGCTCAACTAAATCAATGCGTTTGCCGTAGCGATTTTCTATCGCCACTTCATCTGGAGTGAGGACATGATCGGGTAAAAAGGCATAGGGTTGTTCTTGTGTGCGCACTTGCCAGTGATCTGAACGTCCTTGCTGTTCTTTACCTTCATCCGCTGTGCTCATTATTTCTTTTGGATTGAAAATCTCTACTGATAACGTTTCTTCAGTGGCAGATTCTTTTATTATTTGGTTCATCATTTTTACCTTAGGTAAATGCTTCCGTTAGCTAAAATTCACGACGTTCAACGTTAAGCTGTGCGGCTTCTACTTGCTGCGCGTTATCTAATACTTCGATGCGGACTGAGCATTGTTTAAATGCCGGCTGTCTTGAATACGGATCGAGTAATCCGAGTGTCAGCCGATTAACACAGTCGTGATAATGAAAAGGTACAAACACCATATTTCGTGGTACTCGTTGGGTTAATTGCACCATCACCACGCTGTCACCTCGGCGGCTAGTTAATCGCACATAACTTTGGTGCTTAACGCCTAACGCTTTGGCGGCATCTGGGTTCATTTCCATATAAGGTGTTGGACTAAATTTATTACAATTACCTATTTTTCCGGTACGGGTTCGGGTGTGAAAATGTTCCACCACGCGACCTGAATTAAGCCAAAAAGGATAGTCTTGACACGGTTGTTCATTGTTATTGTAAAAATTGACCGGTATAAGGTTGGCGCGACCGTTGGCGGTTTGAAACTTACCATCTGTGTATAAACGTGGCTCTCCTTGTAAGCTTCCATCCATTTCTTGACTATATGGCCACTGAATCCCACGGGCTTTGACGATTTTTTCATAACTCATGCCTGAGATATCAAGGGTTCTTTTTTCACCGTAGGCGTTCTTGCCTCTCGATAGGTGTTTCATTTCATCAAAAACATCTTCGGCATTTTCAGGGAAGTGAATTTGGCGGCCATTATCAAAACGTTTTGCCATCTCATTGAAAATCCATAAATCTGGCTTTGAGTTTGCGTAACAAGGCATGATTTTAGAAATTAAATTAACCCGACGTTCAGTATTGGTATGGCAGCCTTCTTTTTCTGACCATACAGAAGCAGGAAAATACACATGAGAATATTGATTGGTTTCCACATCGCTATAAACATCTTGGACGATAAGAAAATCTAACTTTTCTAATATTTTACGAATGCGACCCGTATTTGGCATGGACGTCATAGGGTTGGTCGCCACTAGCCACATGCCTTTGATTTCACCGGTTTCAATGGCCGAGAAAATATCTGTTTGTTGTAGGCCGCGCTTTTTCGGGAAAAACTCCGCATCTATGCCCCAAAAGTCTGCGATGTCTTGGCGATCCTCTGGGTTTTCTAAATAACGGTAACCGGGCAAACCTGAGCAAGAAGACCATTCACGCGTGCCCATCGCATTACATTGTCCGGTAATGGATAAGCTAGTGCCGCCTTTTTTACCTATATTGCCTGTGATCAAGTTTAAGTTATTAATATTGGCAACACCGTCAGAGCCATGGGTTGATTGATTAATGCCCATGGTCCAAATACTCATCGCGGCAGGCGCTTTGGCATATAAACGAGCAACGCTGCGAATAGTATCTTCATCAATGCCACAAACGTGTTGCGCTGATTTGGGATTGTACTCTTGCACTAACGCTTTAATGTCATCAAAACCTTGAGTATGGGCATCAATATAGGCTTGATCTTGAAGCTCTTCATTGATGATGACATGCATCATTGAATTGATCAGCACACAATCAGTGCCGGGCGTGATTGGCAAATGGATATCCGCAAATTGGGCTAGCATGGTAACGCGAGGATCAACCACAATCAGCGGAAATTTACGCTTTTCTAATGCTTCTTTTAAACGCCAATAAATAATGGGATGTTGCTCTGGTAAGTTAGAGCCAAACGCCATTAAGCAATGAGTATGCTCAAAATCATCATAACAACCGGGAGGACCATCTGAGCCAAAAGAGCGCTTGTAACCACTTACCGCAGATGCCATGCAAAGGGTGGTATTACCATCGTACTGGTTGGTGCCAATACAACCACGCGCAAGCTTACCTAAGGTATAAAATTCTTCGGTGAGTAGTTGCCCACTTGACACTATAGCAAAGGCATCACGACCATATTGTTGTTGAATTGCTTTGATTTTTTCAGCACTCGTGTCTAACGCTTGCTGCCAGCTAGTTTCTTTAAATTCTTCAAAATGCTGGTCACGCATTAGCGGCTCAGTGCCACGGCCAACACTGTCGAATAATTCATGCTCAAGTAAGCCTTTAATACATAACTTGCCACGATTTACATCTGCGCCCGCATGACCTCGGGTGGTGACTATTTTTTTCTCTTCATTTAAGCCTATTTCTATCGAGCAACCTGTCGAGCAGTAATTGCAGGTAGTGTAGTGCCATTCTTTAACTTTTTTATTAGGTATTGAAATAGGTTTTCTATTTTTGCGCCCAAACAACATAGACGTGCCTTACTATGAGTGAATAAGAATAACTCTTATTTTTAATTACTTTACATGCCTGTAGCAAAATTTAGTCCAACTAAAAAAGTTATATTTAACAGTGGTTTGCTGTTTATTGTTTTTAGGTGATTGCGCACTTTTAGTGTATTCGCTCTATGTTGGTGCGCTTTATTTGAAATGGGCATTTATAGAAAATGCTGAACCTATTGTTATTAGTGATGTCTATTTAACACCTAATGTTAAATAAGTGTTACATCAAACGTGTTAGCTGGACTTGTCATAGAAAGGACTTTAATTGAAGAGCGAGAACCATCCAATACGGCTAGGAATAGCCATGGTGTTAAAAAACACTATCTCACCCTTTGTGCTTCTATTGCGATACATTTACTTATTGCTTTGGCACTGTTTTACTTTTCAGAAAAGCAGCAAATAAACATAGTAAAAACACCAAAGAAAGCAATTAAAAGTTACCTGTATAAAAGGCCGGTAAAACCCATTACACAACCTGAAGTGAAGGATAAAATAGAAAAAATTGAGCAAGCAGTTGCACCTGAGCCCATTAACCAATCAGAGCTTGAGTTAGCACAAAAGGAGAAGGTGATAGAGACAGTCCTTCCAACTAAAGTTAAGCCTCAAATAGTTAAACCTCAAATAGCTAAGCCTAGTGTTATGAAAAAAGCCAAAGAGCCAATGCAAGCTACCTTTTCTCCTTATAAGCAGCTTAATAGTTTACGAGACTCAATTAATGACAAAATCATCAATCAGGAGCTAGCTGAGCGGCAGCAGTTTCGTTCGCCTTCTGTTATGCATGGCGAGCAGGTCGCTGTACCGCATTCCAATAAGCAATTAACACCAGCGCAAGAGAAAGAAAAGAGAACGACTCGAATGTCAGACAGTATTTCGATCACTAAATACGACAACGGCTTATGTACTATTGAACGGGAGCAATTCCTTGGTAGCCCCGTTGAAGGCTCTAGCGCCGCTTTTGCTTGTGGTGAAAGTAAGTTTGATAAAAGCTTTCGTGAGCATATGAGAAAAGTGCAAGAAAAGCTGATGCCGGCAAAAAACAAATAAGACTGTACATAAAAACAGTGTTTTCGCTATACTTAATTTATCATTAAAATTAGTGTGAATAACTGTTGAAATTATATATCGCAGAAAAGCCAAGTTTAGGCCGTGCTATAGCGGCAGCGCTTCCTAAGCCTCATAAAAATCATAAGACCCATATTGAAATTGCCAATGGCGATGTCGTGAGTTGGTGTGTTGGTCACATACTCGCACAGGCTGATCCACAAGATTATGATGACAGCTTGAAAAAGTGGTCAATGGAAACCTTACCCATAATTCCAGAAAAATGGCAGTTAAAGCCTATTGCAAGAACTCGAGGGCAATTGACCATTTTACGTAAGCTGGTTAAGCAAGCCGACGATATTATTCACGCCGGCGATCCTGATAGGGAAGGTCAATTATTGGTGGATGAAGTCATTGACTATCTTAATGTCTCTAAAACGAAAAAAAATAATATCAAACGCTTGTTGATCAGTGACTTAAACTTGTCTGCTGTTAAGCGTTCATTAACATCACTTAAACCCAATCAAGACTTTATGCCATTGTCTATTTCTGCCTTGGCACGCTCAAGAGCCGATTGGTTATACGGTATAAACTTAACCCGTGCTTGTACGTTGCAAGGACAAAAGCAAGGCTACAACAGTGTGTTATCCGTTGGCAGAGTGCAAACTCCTGTTTTAGGTTTGGTGGCTAGACGCGAGCAGGAAATCGCTAATTTTACTGCTAAACCCTTCTATCAAGTGCTGGCACATCTCAGTGACAATCAATCGTCTTTAAACAATGGCGTTAGCTTTACGGCTAAGTGGCAGCCTAGTGAGGCATGTCATCCATATTGTGATGAAGAAGGGCGAGTGTTGGTTAAAGCACTCGCGATGAATGTTGTTAGTCGTATTCATGGGCAAGAAGCGATTGTTAAAAGTGTAAATACAGAACGTAAACAGCAAAGCCAACCTTTACCGTTTAATTTATCAAGTTTGCAAATCACTGCTGCAAAGCAGTTCTCTATGAATGCTAAATTAGTGCTTGATGTTTGTCAGGCGCTTTATGAAAAACATAAGTTGATCACATACCCACGCTCAGATTGCCGGCATTTACCTAAAGAACAATTCAAGCAGGCTCAAGGTATTATTGATAATTTAGCGGTAAGTAATCTTCCTTGCTGTGAACAAGCAAAAAATGCTGAAATTAGCATTAAAAGCAAAGCGTGGAATGATAAGAAAGTCACCGCACACCACGCAATAATTCCCACAGAAAAATCGCCTAAAAACATCACACTTA
>JAPHTO010000121.1 GCA_026196955.1 Colwellia sp.
CCGCATAGGCTTTAACTCTCGCGCTGTCATAACAGGCGATATTACTCAAGTTGACCTACCACGCCACCAAAGTTCAGGTCTGCGCCATGCAATTGAAGTTTTACAAGATATTGATGGCATCAGTTTTAACTTTTTCCAAGCAAAAGATGTTGTTCGACACCCTGTTGTTGCCAGAGTTGTTGAAGCATATGAATCACATGAGCAAAAAATCAACAGGCAAAAACAATTACAAAACAAGAGCAATAATCAAGTTCAAGATAGCGAAAATCAGCCTGAGCATAACATCAATGATGAGCTTAAGCCATGAGCAACATCCTTGATTTACAAATAGCATGCGACGAACAGGCGCTTCCATCAGCAGACCAGTTTCAGTCTTGGATTGATGCGGCCTTGCAAAGTGTTACCGATAAAACATTCGAGCTCACTATTCGCTTAGTAAATGCTGATGAAAGCGCAGCGCTTAATTACCAATACCGTCAAAAAAATAAACCAACGAATGTGTTATCCTTCCCCTTTGAAGTACCTGACGGGATCGAACTCAATTTACTTGGCGACATAGTTATTTGCACCCATGTTGTTGAACAGGAAGCAAAAGAGCAAAATAAAGCCATTATTGATCATTGGGCTCATATGGTTGTTCATGGATGCTTGCATTTATTGGGATATGATCATATAAACGATAACGAAGCACAAGAAATGGAAGCCTTAGAGGTTAATATTTTAGCCAAATTAACGGTAAGTGATCCTTATCAAAGCTAATTTACCCTCTAATAAGCATAAAAATATATTGTATTTAATTGAAGGAAGACAATAAGCTCTATGAGCGATGACAACCCCCACCCGATTAACGGTTCTAAACAAAAATCATTGTTGAAGAAAATTATTCAATGGTTTAGTCCTGAGCCGAAAAATAAAGATGAATTAGTTGATGTATTAACTGATGCTCAAAGTCGTGAGCTTATTAACCCTGAAACAAAACAAATGATTGAAGGGGTTTTAGAAGTATCAGAGATGAAAGTCCGAGATATTATGATCCCACGCTCACAAATGGTCACTATTGATCGCAATCAGGCACTTGAGGAGTTTTTACCTATTATCCTTGAGTCTGGCCACTCTCGCTTTCCTGTAGTAAACGAAGATATAGATCATGTTGATGGTATATTGCTAGCTAAAGATCTACTTGGCTTCGGCTTTAATAATGAAGCAAGTGAATTTAGTTTAAAAAGCATTATTCGTCCCGCTATTATCGTGCCTGAAAGTAAAAAAGTCGAACCACTGTTAAAAGAGTTTCGCTCAAATCGCTACCATATGGCGCTTGTTGCTGATGAATACGGTGGCATTTCAGGTGTGATCACCATTGAAGACATTCTCGAACAAATTGTTGGTGAAATAGAAGATGAAACGGATGATGCTATTGAAGAAGATATCAAGTTGCTTGCTGGTAACGTTTATCTTGTTCGAGCACTAACAGAGCTTGAAGATTTTAATGAATATTTCAATAGCCAGTTTGATGAAAAATCAGCTGATACTATTGCAGGTATAGTGATCGGACAGTTAAATCATATGCCACAAAAAGGTGAGCAAGTCGTGTTAGGGCATTTTGAATTTAAGGTGTTAACTGCTGATAATAGGCGCTTGCAAATGCTGCAAGTCACAGTTGCTAAGAAACATAAAATTAATGGTAAAGTGAGTGACTAAATCGCACCTTCCTCCGTTAGCTTCTCGACTGTTTACTCGACTTAAAAATAATATAGCTAATCGAAACAACTGGTTATGCCTTTGTGCTGGTTTAAGCTTAGTACTTGCCTATGCCCCCTTCTCCTATTGGTATTTAGCGCTCATTGTACCTAGCGTTGTTTTTTATCTGATCAATAAAAGCTCTCCTAAGCAAGCGGCAAAATATGTCGGTATTTTTGCCTTTGGTTGGTTTGCGAGCGGAATAAGCTGGGTGCATGTCAGTATTGATGAATTTGGTGGTTTACCGATATTTGTATCAATAGGCTTAATGCTACTGCTGTGTATTTACTTAGCTATTTTCCCTGCATTTTCAGCGTACTTAGCAGCCTATTTTTCAAAAAATAAGAAGTTAAACTTATGGTTACTCACCTCTTTTTGGTTAGTAACTGAATATTTACGTGCTGTAGTGTTAACCGGCTTTCCATGGTTATCATTGGGCTATAGTCAAGTAGACAGCCCTTTAGCTAACTACGCTCCCATAATAGGTGAAGTGGGGATCACGGCACTTATACTGCTTATTAATATCTGTTTAGTCAAAATAATAACCGCAATAAAACAGTATAAATCACCAATATTTTTCGTTACTCCTGCCGCTATTCTTATCGTTATAGCTAGCATCGCACTGTTGTTAGCACAAAAAAATTGGGTTAGCACTACGGGAAAAATAGCCAAGGTTGCTTTAGTGCAAGGCAATATTGAACAAGCTATCAAATGGGCACCTGAGCAAGAATGGCCAACTTTACTCAAGTATTTAGATCTTACTCGCGTTAATTATGAAGCTGATATCATTATTTGGCCTGAATCGGCTATCCCAGCAGTAGAGCCCAGCGTACAAGATTATTTAACCACAGTTAACCGCTCTGCTCTACTCAATAACAGTGCGATTATTACCGGTATCATTAATTATAACTTTGAAACTAAACAGTATTTTAATAGCCTAATTGTTTTAGGCAAAAAGAACCTTGATGATGAGCAAGGTTATTTTTATAACCACAGCAACCGCTATTCCAAACACCATTTGTTGCCTATTGGAGAGTTTGTGCCTTTTCAAGAGTGGTTGCGGCCTATTGCCCCTTTCTTTAATTTGCCTATGTCTTCTTTTAGTCGGGGAGATTATCAACAAAATAATTTAACTGCCAAAGGGGTTAATTTATTGCCTTTACTCTGTTTTGAAATAGCCTTTCCACATCAATTAGCCGCTAATTTAACTAACAACACGGATTTACTGTTAACGGTGAGTAATGATGCCTGGTTTGGTGCCTCTCATGGGCCACATCAGCACATGGAAATAGCGCGCATGCGTGCACTTGAATTTGGTAGACCCTTACTAAGATCAACTAACAATGGCATAACGGCGGTAGTAGATCACCATGGAAAATTTATAAAGCGGATCCCACAATTTGAAGAGGCGGTATTAACGACTAAGGTGCCGTTAGTAGAAGGAAATACACCTTATAGCCAGTGGCCTAGACTAATTTTAGTCATGATGATGATAATTCCCTTACTACTCGTTACTCTTCAACAAATACTAAGTAATAAAGATGAAAGGGAATAATTCAATCAAATTGCTCCAAAAGAGGCTTTAGTCGAATACTTAAACAAAACCATCTACCCCCTATTAAATTAGCTCTGTTTTCGGTGCAAACTAACTCTATTTCGGCCATTTTCTTTTGAGTTGTAAAGTGCAGCATCAGCGCACTCAATCCAAGCTTCATAATTTTTAATACAAGGCTCGACCTCAGCAATACCTAAGCTAATAGTATAAGTAATTTCAATATCATTATATTTCACAACGGCATTTTCAACTTCTTTGCGTAAACGCTCAGCGAAAACATAGGCACTTTTTAATGAGGTATCAGCCAATAAAATGGCAAATTCTTCACCACCATAACGCCCTGAAACATCAGTTTCTCTAACATGGTGACGAATAAGAGCAGAAATATGGCGGATCACTTCATCACCCACCATATGCCCATAGGTATCATTAACATTTTTAAAGTGATCAATATCTAGCATTACTAAAGAGCTTGAATGTTGGCTACGTGTCCAACGCTTATATTCTGCTTGTAAACAACTCTCCCAATGAATTCTATTAAAAAGTTTAGTTAGACCATCGGTTTGGCTTAAAATTGCCAACTCTTCATTAGCTTTTTCTAAGCTTAATTTGTGAACCGCATTATCAGTGACATCATAAACTAGCAAGCACAAATGGGTGACTTCTCCCGTTGATGACAATAACGGAATAAAGGTTGTGTTTTGATACATAAAATCAGCACTACCTGTTACAGGTCTATAACTATCAAACTTAAATAAGTAAGGACGTTGTTCCCAGATAGTAAACGCTTTATTTTTCAGTAAAAATACAGACTCTGCCTTACGCTCAAACCAGTCTTGTGGTATTTCAGCAAACAAATCAAAAAGTACCTTTCCTTTTACCTCCCTTGGCAGTAAACCACTATGATTTTCCATAAACCCATTAAATATTTGTACTTTATACTCTTTATCTACCACAACTAAGCCGACATCAATATTATGCAACATCTCCATCAGCCAATGTAATTCATTTAATTGTGAGGTTTCTAACGACATAGACAATCCCGTATGTTAACTCAGTGCTTTACTAATCTAGTAAATAAGATAGTTTATTATTGAGTGTTTGCATCGAACGCTCAGTAAAGAGCAATAACAAATCACATTTTATTGGGTAATTTTCAATACTATAGCTAATCTCTATTGCGAGCGTTTTTTTCCATTTATTGGCGTTATTAGCTATTAGTTCAGAGATTTTTCTGTGTTGACCTAAAACCACTGGATGCCCTTGGCTGAAATCGATATCTAATTGTTCTGATACACCTTTCAAACAAGCACCAATAAGCACATTAGCAAGATCCATTAACAACTCTAATTCTGTGCTCTTGTCTTCTTCATATTGATAATTCATTAAAGACGCTACATCTTTAAAGCTTGAATCATTTAAAATCAATAATGCTTCCCCAGAAATGCCTGCACTAATAAAGCCTTGGCATATTCCTGAAGTGCTTTCATTAGACTCGACATCTTTTAAAGCCATTCTTAATTCGCTAACTTCAATAAAGTTAACGTTTGGAATAGGGAGTTCAACAAAAACATCCAATAAACGTGCAAGTAAATCACCTGCCCGTCCCATAGCAACATTGGCAATTTCTTGATAACAGTCACGAAGAACCGGCGATAGAAATAACTCAGATTTGCTTGTTGGCGCAGACACATTAACAGGAGATATTTTTAAAGGTGCTTTAGCTTCTTTTTTAGCCGCTGAGGCGGCGATAGGTACTTTTTGCTTATTAGGACTGGCAGCAACATCCCTATCTTCACGGCTATCCTGCTCTTCTTCACTTTTTGAAAAGACACCATAAGATAACAATACTTCAGTAAGCTTTTCTTTATTAACAGGTTTTTTAATAAAATCTAAAGCGCCTAAACTTGTCACTCTTTTATGAGCTTCAGGTTGAATATCGCCTGACACAACAATAGTTAAGGTGGGTAAATCTTGCTGAAGTATAGCCTCAAGTACTTGATAGCCATCCATTTCAGGCATATTCAAATCAAGTAGTAAAACATCCCCTTTACCAGCCTTGATAGCTTCAATACCCTCTATACCGTTGGTTGCGAAGCTAATATCAACATCCCAACCATCAGGTAATGAGCGCGCAAGCTGCTTACGTGCCATATTTGAATCATCACAAATGAGTAATTTAGTTGACATAAAAAAGTATGACCTATGAAGAAATTGATGCTACTAATAATAGCTACCTCTATTAACAATAGAGTATTCTGCATTACCTTTATACAAAATAATGAAGAAAATTAGTAAGAAAAACGGTAAACTCAAATTTTATAACCTAATTATTCCAATTAATGATGAATTTATCTACCCTTAGCACAGTTTTATTTGTATTAATTTTTAACAGTTTAGCTTCAATATTAAGCTTTCAAGCAAATGCATACCAACAAGATCAATTAACCGAAACACAAAACTTAGTCAAAGCTAATGACAAGTATGTCACCTTATTAGGCACACAAGTTAACCTTGGTGAGCAGGCGCCAAATTTCAAAGTGGTAGATAAAAACTTTTCTCCTGTGCAATTAACTGATTTTACAGGACAAACTTTATTAATTTCAGTCGTGCCAAGTTTAGATACTGGTGTTTGCTCTTTACAGACAAAACGTTTTAATGAAGAAAGTGCAAAATTACCCAAAAATATCACTCTCCTTACCATAAGCAACGACCTCCCCTTTGCCCAAAAGCGTTTTTGTAAAGTAGAAAACATTGAGCAAATTAAAGTACTCTCTGATTCTGTTTGGCGTGACTTTGGGGCTAAATATGGTTTAATCATCAAAGATATGGGCTTATTAACTCGCGCCATTTTTATTATTGATGAGCATGGGAAAATTAAATATAAAGAGTTAGTAGAAAATATTTCACAGCACCCTGATTATGCACAAGCATTAACAGCCGCCAAAGATATTGCCCCTGTACTTGTCATACAAGAAGAAGCTAAGAACACGGCTGAAACATCAACTGCCACTCAAAAATAACACATTAAAAATCATAAAGTTAAAAAATACTTTTGTTTTTTTATTGAAAAATAATTCCTTATCCCCATCTTTAATAATGTAGTCGCCGCAAGGGACTACATTAAACTCATTGCCTGTTCGTTAACACCTAGTTTTAGGTAAGAAAGGCAGCATTATTTTATCAATGAGTATTGCTTTACTGACTAAACAACACATCGTAATTATGCTTTTATGCAACCTAGTTGATAAAAGTAGCGAAGTCTAGCAGTTAAGAGTAACTAACTTATTGCTTAAAATAATATTTTTATTGCTATTTATTAGGATATTTTATTATGCGTACATCTACAGATTTTAGCCCTTTATACCGCTCATTCATCGGATTTGATCACTTAGCTGGATTAATTGACAAGGCATCACGTGCCGACAAACAATCCTCTTATCCTCCATATAACGTTGAATTGCTTGCAGAAGATCAATATAGAATCACCATGGCAATCGCTGGATTCAGCCAAGAAGACATTGATATTGAATCAAAAGAGAACAGCCTTATTATTATCGGCACTAAAAAAGTGAGTGACGATAAAACAACGAATACTCGCAAGTTTTTACATCAAGGTATTGCCGAGCGCAACTTTGAGAGAAAGTTTCAATTAGGCGATCACGTAAAAGTTATCGGTGCCTTTATGGAGAACGGTTTATTACATGTGGATTTACAGCGAGAAATTCCTGAAGCATTGAAACCACGTAAAATAGCAATTAATGGTAAAAGCTTACTCAACGAGCGTTAACACTTACCTAATGTTTCCCTAGTTATTATTTATGTTATTTTTTGCCCAGTCTTTGACTGGGCTTTTTTCTTTAAAGAGAAGCATTAACAAAGTCGCTAACAAAGCTGCGCAACTGGCAACAATAAATGTCGTTGTCGAGCCTTGTCCATCTAACCATAACACGCCCGCTAAATAGGCACCTATAGCTCCGCCAAGACCATACACACCACCAAGATACACAGCCTGACCCCGTGATTGTTGACACGGACTAAAATGTTCACTGATAAACAACATACTGGCACTATGATAAAGACCGAAACTAGCGGCATGCATAAGCTGTGTAAAAGATAACACCCAAACAGAGTCGGCAAATAAGGCCACTAAGTACCAACGTAACGCTGTTATTGCCAAACTAAAGGTCAGTAATTGTTTTAAAGAAAAAGCTTTAAAGAAAATCCCTGCGTAGATAAACACTATAATTTCAGCCACCACACCAAGCGATATTAGTACACCGACAGCAAAGCCAGAATATGATAAATCCCTTAAAAACAGGGCAAAAAAGCCATAGTAAGGCCCAAAACTTACCTGTAACAATAAGCCTGCGAAAAAGAAAATAACAAAGCGTGATTCAAAGAGTTTTGAACGAATGGCTATCGGCGCTTGACTATTATTTACATGCTTACGCTGAGGTTTAATGGTTAATGTAGAAACAAGTAATAAAAATAAAATTAGGCTACCCATCAAGGTAAAAGAAAAAGTGAACTCTTCAATTGGGAAATACTCCATCACTTGGCCAGCAACCAATGCAAGTGCAATAAAACCTAAACTGCCCCATAATCGAACGCGCGCATATATTTTACTGCTACGACGTACCGAGTTTAACGTAAGTACCTCAAGTTGAGGTAAAATTGCCGTCCAAAAAAGACTAAACAGTGCCAGCGAAAAGCTAATTGGCCAATAGGAATTTAACCAAAAAAGTAAAGAAAAACTAATGAACGCGCAGAGCGCTCCAAGGCGAATAATTAATAACTGCTGCCCTGTTTTATCCGCTAAGACAGCCCATAAACTCGGAGCAACTATTTTTGTTGCCGTTAAAAAGGCAAATATCTCCCCTAACTCTATCGAGTTAAAGCCTTTCGTATCAAGAAATACAGACAGAAATGGAGATACCAAGCCTAAAATAGCAAAGTAGAAAAAATAATTTGATGAAAGTCGGGTAAATAATGACAAAAGCTTATTCCTTACCTACCCTGCTCTCATGCATAAAAAAGCTTATTTATCAGTGATCACAGGCGTGCTACAAAGTACATCAGCATTCTGTGCTCTATGTCGCAAATAATGATCCATTAGTGTTAGTGCTAACATAGCTTCGGCAATGGGTACAGCACGAATACCAACACAAGGATCGTGTCTACCACGCGTTATAATATCGGTAGACTCACCAGATAGATCGACTGTTTTACCGCTAACACCAATACTTGAAGTGGGTTTTAATGCCAAATGCGCAATAATTTGTTGACCGGTTGAAATTCCGCCCAACACTCCGCCAGCATGATTGCTAGCAAAACCCTCAGGTGTTAATTCATCTCTATGCTCAGAGCCTTTTTGATTAACAACCTCAAAGCCATCACCAATCTCAACCCCTTTAACCGCATTAATACTCATCAAACCATGAGCTATTTCAGCATCTAAACGGTCAAAAA